>CAYMOA010000006.1:4738-35953 GCA_964391935.1 uncultured Candidatus Saccharibacteria bacterium
ACTTGTAATTATTTAGCGTAGATTTGTACAGAAGAAGATGAAGTAGTAGTTGCACTTGATGTCGTACCCACTGCCACAACTGGAACTAAAGCTTTTTTGGTGTAGTCATATTGTGACTTGTTGAGCGCACTATACTTAGAATATGTAGTCCAATTGTTTAAGATGTTTACTGCCGCCTGTAACTGATTATCAAGTTTACCTGTTTTCTTATCAGCTTTTACCTTGTCATCATAAGCTACCAAAATGTCTGGTGAGATGCCGTGGTCAGAAATAGATTGACCTTTTGGAGTGAGCCATTTTGCCACTGTAACTTTTAAAGAAGTTTTATCTGGGAGTTCAATATATTCTTGTACTGATCCTTTTCCAAAGGATTTCTCACCCACTATTTTCGCTCTATCATAATCTTGGAAGGCACCAGCCAAGATCTCAGATGCAGATGCTGAGCCACCATTTACCAAAACTACAACTTTTACATCAGCAGGGATAGCGTTGAATCCTTTACTCATGTGAGTGTTTTTATTTCCAGTTCTGATAAAGTCTTCTGACACAATCATCTTGTCAGATGCAAAAAAGAATGAAGCCATGAGAACAGAAGCCTCGAGATATCCACCAGGATTGTTTCGTAAATCGATCACCAATTTTTTCTTACCAGTTTTTGCAAACTCTTGGAGTGCTTCTTGGAATTTCTGAGCAGAAGTCTCTGAGAATGAGTAAAGTGAAAGAATGAAAGTATCACCACTAACTTGGGTATCAACTACTGGCATATCAATAGTGTCACGGATAATTGTTACTTCTTTTACTTTATCTTCACCTTTGTGAAGAACTGTTAATGTTACCGGAGTACCTTTTTCCCCACGAATAAGTCGAACTGCAATCTCAGTAGACATACCTTCTGTACTGGTTCCATTTATTTTTAGAATTTTGTCGTCTGGTTTCATCCCAGCTTTTTCAGCCGGAGATTTTTTTAGAGGAGAAATTACAGTTATCACACCATCTTTTATCCCAACTTCCATACCAACACCTGAAAAAGTTCCCGATACCACACTTTTGAACTCTTTTGACTCAGCAGGAGGAAAGAAAACAGTATATGGGTCGCCATAACTTTCTACCAAACCTTTGATACTTCCATAGGCTTTTTTATCTTCTTTTACTTCTCCGGCTTTGATATACTTTTCATCTAAAATTCTTTTTACTTCTTCGTACAACTTCATCTCGGGAGATACAGAAATCTGTACAGTGCCCATAGAATAATTGAGGTTATCGGCATTAGCGACACCCACAGGTAATATATATCGACCACTATAAACTCCGGCAACAAAGACAATAGCCAACATCACAAATTTACTAATATTAACAATGATATTTTTCTGTAATTTTTTATACATATTTGTCTAGTATATCCGAAAAGCCTCAAATATCAATAGACGAGAATACACATGCAGGATTGCAATTATGCTATAATTTATACATGCAAATACTAAATAAAATACCCATGTATCGTGTTACTATGTACTCACTTTTTTCTATTGTTCTTGTCGCTTTGGTCGAGTCCTCTTTTGGACTTTTGAGTTATAATTATATAAATTTATTAGTCAGTTTAGTTATTATTTTTGTTGTATGTATATTAACAAATTTTATTTTTTCTAAAATTTTTAAACTTCCCTTTCAATATGAATCATCAGTTATTACTGCTTTGATATTATTTTTAATTTTACTTCCAGTGGAAAATTTGCAAACTGGCATTGCAGTTGGAGTTGCTAGTTTTCTTGCTATTTTTTCTAAATATTTTTTGGTTTTACGTAACACTCATATTTTTAATCCTGCAGCTTTTGGTATTTTTGCAGTGACTTTTCTTGGGTATTTCTTTGAGATGTTTTCTATTTCTTTTTGGTGGGTTGGAAGTTTATATCTATTACCCATAGTTCTACTCGCTTCCCTTGTAGTAATTATCAAAACTAGAAAAAATTTTCTTTTTATTTCTTCACTTGTTGCGGCATTATTAGGCACAATACTTTCAGCATATTTTTTCCAGATCAGCTTTTTTACACTTCTCTACTCAACTTTTATTTCTGGACCGATACTTTTCCTAGCTGGATTTATGCTCACCGAACCTCATACGATTGCGAAAAATAATTTTCAGCAAATTTTTTATGGAAGTTTTATAATTTTACTTCCAGTCATTTTTAGTATTTTAAATATTTGGAATATGCCACCAGAATTCTCTATTCTTGTAGGTAACCTTTTATCTTTCATTTTTTCTTATAGACAAAGATTTATTTTGAAATTAAAAGAAATAAAAAACCTGAATGGTGATATTTTTGAGTATATTTTTACTAGTACCGACAATAAAAAATTTGTTTTTGTACCTGGCGAGTATCTAGAATGGAATCTCGACCATAGTAGTCCTGACAGTCGCAGCACTCGCAGATATTTTACAATCTCCTCCAACCCAAACATAGACGAAATATCTTTTGCTACTAAATTCCCAAAAGAAAAAGAAAGCTCTTTTAAAACTGCATTGAAAGCTTTAAAAATCGGCGACACTGTTTACGCTTCACAACTTGGTGGTGATTTTCTCCTTCCATCCAAGAGAAATAAAAATATAATAATGATTGCCGGAGGCATCGGCATCACACCATTTATTTCTCAACTCCGCGATCTTTTAAACCAAAAAGAAAATATCAAAAACTCCGTAAGTCTTGCACTTTTTTATTGTGTAAATACTTTAGAAGATATTGTTTATAAAGATATTTTGGAACAGGCAACAAATGAGCTGGGACTTAAAGTTGTTTATGTTGTTTCTAAAATCTCCTCTAATCCCACTTTTCCCAATCAATTTATTGAGGCAGGTTATATGAGTAAAGAAATTTTAAATAAATATACGCAAAACCTACATAATGAATATTATTTATCTGGTCCAAATATGATGGTGGAAATACTCAAAAAAATGTTGGTTGACAACAAATGCAAATCCAAAAATATCCACACAGATTATTTCCCAGGGTTCTAGAGAAAATATGTTTACATTTAAATTTGAGTCTATGGGGACAGAGCTCGAGATACAAATTTTCGACGATGTCTCTAAAATCTTAGAAGAAAAAGTAAAATCAGAAATTTTTGATTTTACTGTTTTTTATGATGAAAGTTTTAGTCGTTTTAAAGAAAACTCTTTGATTACCAAAATTTCTAAAAGTACTGGAATTTTTGAAGTTCCAAAAGATTTAATTGATATTTTAAATATATACAAAATATTTTTTAATATTACTGATGGAGCCATGAGTCCCCTCATCGGCAATACTTTATCTGACCTCGGCTACGACGCAAACTACACTTTAATGAAAAAAGAAAATATTTCTAAAACACCCAACTTTTTAGAAGTTGTGAAAATATTTGGAGAGAATAGTTATCATAAAAAAAATACAATAAATACAATAGAGGTAAGTGAGAAAGTTCTGATAGATATCGGAGCTATTGGAAAAGGATTTTGGGTCGACCAAGTAAAAAATATTTTAGAGAAAAACAAAATTACCCACTTCTTGATAAACGGTAGTGGTGATATTTATTACTCTTCTCCAAACAATAGTAAAGTAAAAATTAATCTCGAAAATTCTCTGGGAAACATTTTTGCAACGACCGAGATTGTAAACGAGGCAATTTGCGGATCCGGAACTTTGAAAAGAAATTGGTCAATAAAAAAAGCAGATAATCTGCACCACATAATAAATGCAAGAACAAGTTTACCCACAGAAAACTTAGAAAGTGTGTGGGTAAAAGTTAAATCAGAAAAATTCCCTACAACTTATGCTGACGGTCTAGCCACTGCAATATTTTTTGTTGAACCAAGCAAATTGCAAGAAATAGTAAAAAAAGATCTGGAGATCAATTTCGAATACTATATTATTTACACAAATAAAAAAATACTTTTTTCAAAGAATTTCTTTTCTTAATTTTTTTTAATTTGCTGCTAGGGTTTTTACTTTTGCCAAGGCTTGCTCAAATGCTGCCGAGGTTAATGATGCTCCGGAAACTACACCAACATTTAAATTGTCTATATTTTGCCCGAGAGCCACTGACTGTATCCCAGAAATAAATCTATTTTGAAACTTTGAACTTGTTTTGTCATTTGCTTTGTTCGCAACCATCAGACTTGTAATTTTATTTCCAGTTAAAGATATTTTAATCCCAACAGTTTCCTTGCCCGCTGGAGTCATATAGTTTGTATCAGCAATATATTCCCCATCTTTCAAAACTTTTGTTTCTGAAATATTATTTGTTATGTTTTCTGTAGTTACTGTTTTTGTTTCAAACCAATAAATTAGGAATGCAGCTATACATAACAAAACTAAAGCTAATAAATATTTAATATAAGTTTTCATATTTAGGACAAGTATAACAAAAAACAAAAGACCTGGGAAGGTCTTTTGTTTTTTGTTTATTGTATTAACAATTATTTTTTTATCTCCAATTCCAGTTGTGGTTAAAGTTATTACCACATCTGTTCAAATTCCAATTGTTGTTACAAGTATTGTTACCACAACCGCGGTTGAAATTATGGAATCTAAAATTGTTATTATTCCATCCACCGCAACCACCTCCTCCACAATTATTATTATTGTTGTAGTTTGTAGAATTATAGTCTACAGAATTTGTATAATATGCTGTAGCTCCTCCTGGGCCAGCATTGGCATAAGAAACTGTGTCATTGTTATATATATTATTATTATAACTTTGAGCAGAAGCTCCTGTTGCAAACGCTAGTGTCCCAAATAAAATAGCTGACAGTGTTAGCAATTTTCTGCCCATTGTCATTGTTGTTGTTTTCATGTTCATAATTTTTATTTCCTTAATGCCTCGCATAGAGCAAGGCTGTGTTGGTCGTGCCGACTACTATGTGGAAATATTACGTAAACTACTGTGGGAATTTGTAAAAATTATTCGTAGCGAAGTGCATCAATAGGATTGAGTTGTGCAGCTTTTTTTGCTGGGTAATATCCAAATATTAAACCAATTGCAACAGATACAGAAAAAGATAAGACAACAGAAAAAATCGAAACACTTGTGGCTAAAACTCCAGAGTAGGTTATAGCAAAAGAAATTAAATAACCTAAAAGTATTCCTATCACTCCACCAGTAACTGTGATCACTATTGCCTCAGTTAAAAATTGAGTTTGAATATCTTTTTTCTGCGCACCGATAGCTTTACGTAAACCAATTTCTTTTGTACGTTCTCGAACTGTGGTTAACATCATATTCATAATCCCAATTCCCCCAACCACCAGAGATATCCCCGCTACACTCCCGAGAAGTATTGTAAATATTTGTGTGATACTAGATGCAGTGGAAAGTAGATCGGCCTGATTCATAATTCTAAAATCTGCCAAGTTCGCATCAGAAATATTATGTCTCTGCAAAAGTAAATTTGTTAAATCGGTTTGCAATTGGGTCAAGTCATCTGCAGAGTTTGCAGTCACTGCAATACTACCGACACTATTTCCCCCAGTTAAATATTGCATCGCTGTTGTGAGTGGGACATAAATTGTTTCGTCAGGATTACTAAATCCTGCACCACCTTTAAGTGCTGCTACACCGACAACTGTATAAGAATTGGTTTTTATTTTTATTTTTTTCCCTATCGCAACCTCCTCACCAAACAAATTCGTTTTAGCAGTATTTCCTAAAACCACTACTTTGGCATAACTTCTATTCTGACTCTCGGTTATAAAATTCCCCTCTTCCATTTTAATTGCACTAATATCGGCATAGCTTGGAACCGATCCAATAATTGTTGCATTCATATTTCTGGATCCTGCGACTGTTTGGGCTCTGGATTGGACCATCGGTGCCACATCTTTCGCTAAACTCAAATTATTTTTTATTGCATCAGCATCATCGGAGGTGAGTGCGATACTTTCACCTGTATTTATTTGCCCAGGACCACCTTGTCCACCACCAGCACGTACAGTCAAAACATTGGACCCGAGTGAGTTAATAGAAGAAGAAATAGAGTCCTGAGCACCCTGGCCGATAGAAAGCATGATAATAACAGAGGCAATACCAATAACAATTCCGAGAATAGTTAAAAATGTTCGAGTGGTATTTGCCAGTAGTGACGTCCTTGTTTCGTGTACTAAATCTTTGATTCTCATATATTTATCCTGTTGTAGCTAGGTTATTTATTTGATAATTTTCACTAACAACCATTCCGTCTCTTATAAAAATAATCCTACTAGCATATCTTGCCACATCCATTTCGTGAGTAATTAAAACAATGGTGCGACCTTCTTTTCTATTCAAATCTTGAAAAGTTTTTAAAACAATTTCTGAAGTTTTGGAGTCCAAGTTTCCAGTAGGCTCATCAGCCAGGATAATTGCTGGGTCATTAACGAGTGCACGAGCTATCGCCACACGTTGTATCTGCCCACCAGAAAGCTGGTTGGACTTGTTATGCCATTTGTCCTCTGGAAACCCAGCTGATAAGAGTGCTTGTTTTACTTTTTCTTCTCTTTCAGAGTCTGTCATGAATTTTGTTTTATAAATTAGTGGCAGCATAACATTTTTAAAAACTGATGTTCTGGGAAGTAAATTAAAAGATTGAAAAACAAAACCTATTTTATCGGCTCGGATATGTGACTGAGTATCATCGGAAATTTTCGAGACATCACGACCTTCCAAATAATATTTTCCAGAAGATGGTGTGTCTAAAAGTCCGACTATGTTCATGATGGTTGATTTCCCACTCCCTGAGTGACCCATGATAGCTACAAACTCCCCACTATTTATTTTCAGATCAATACCATGCAAAACTTCTAATTTTACATCACCCATCGTATATTCCTTTTTTATATTTTCTAATCTGATCATGTATAAAAAAATTATCGACCGGTATTTGTTCCGCCAGTTCTAGCCCCCGCTGTGGCTCCACCACCTGTGCCTGGTTGACGACCAAAGAGACTAAAGACACTATTTGTAGTAGTAGTCTTTGCAGTACCCACTGTTTTACTCACCACTTCCTCACCCTCTTCTAAACCTTCTACTATTTCTACGTCAATATCATTATCCATCCCGATAGTTACATAACTCTTTGTCGAAGTCGCATTGGTCCCACGACCAACTTTTTTCATTACATAGTTTTTTAAATTCTCACCACGCCCCTCATTTTTTATTGTTCCACTTGGCACAGCTAAAACATTTTCTTTTTCTTCGATAATAATATTTGCAGTCACACTCATCCCACTTTTAATTCTCTCATCTGCATTGGGGATAGAAATCTTGGTTGCAAAGGAAACGACATTAGAAGTATTCACACCTATAGTATCTATCTGCGAAACCATCCCGACAAAAGTTTCGTCAGGTATCGCATCAAAAGTCAGGTCAACTTTTTGTCCAAGTTTTACATTTACAATATCAATTTCATTTAAAGAAATCTCAGCAATTTTATCTTTAGTAATAATTGTAGCTACGCCTTGCTGACTATTTGTCTGCTGGCCAACTGCCGCAGAGACCGATCCGATCTGCCCATCAAATGGAGCTCTCACGATTGTATTGTCATAACTTAAATTGGCAGAGGCCAGACTCGCGCGAGCTGATGCTATATCCTCAGCACGAGCTCCTGCATTTTTTTGATTTAAAGTTAACTCTGCATTGGTAATAGAAGTTTGTGCATTAATGAGAGCTTGTTCTCGAGCTAAAAGTGCGTTGTTATAGGCGTTTAAGTTTGATGAATAACTGGTTGAAATTTTATTTGGCAAAGTAACTTTCCATTCCCCATTAGAATAATCTTTGGTCATGTCGACAGAAATATATAATCCACAATCACCGAGAGCTTGTGGTACCGAGGATATTCTCACTTGTCCATTAAATTTATTTGAGCTCACAGAAAAATAATCATTAGTTGAAAAACTTATTTTATACTCCTCCTCATCAGTACAAAGATATGAGCCAGAAATTGTTGGAACATTTGGTTGTATTCTACTATCATACAACGGGATTGGAGTTGTGCTGGTGTTTAGCAAAGTTCTCTTTGCACTAGCTACTGCCGTGTCTTGTTGTTGTCTTGTGATTTCATATGATTGCTTCGCATTTTTTACAGACTGTTCTGTTATGGCCATTTCTTCTTTAGTACTTCCATTTACTATTTTGTCATAAGAGGCGCGAGATTGGGCAAGTTGGATAGCTGCTTGGCGATTATCCATAGTTGCTATTATCTGATCTTTTTTTACAAAGTCTCCGGGCTTTACATATACAGCCGTAACTTTTCCTGAGTTTTGCAATTGTTGAATAGAAAGCTCAGAAACACTAACCACTTTCCCACTTCCTTCTACTGTTCTTTTAATATCTTTTTTTGCAACAGCTACATACTCATAAGTTGCGGTTGTTGTTTTACCAAAATATGAGTAGTAAACATATCCGATTGCCAACAAAAAAAATATGGTTACGGCAGTATTTCTTCTTGCTTTTTTTCCTAAAAAAATTTTCCGAAAATTATTCGTCAGCTTGTCAAAAAAAGTCTCTCCCACCAATGCTTGTGTTTCCATATTTTGATTTAATTAAATGTTTTCAAAGTATACTACGTTTTTAAAAGATTTTTCTTTCTATACACATTAGACGAGTTTCTAAAATTCTACTTACAAAATATGTTATAATTCCCTACATTGCCGGATCGGATAATGGATAAAACAAGAAATGCTTCTTGTTTTATCTGGTTCCGAGCGAAGGCGAGGAAATTTTCTCTTTCGAACGAAGTGAGATAGAAAATAAGAGGACGTAACAGTGTATTAAAGATAAAGTTTCTGGATCTATAAAAAGGAAACATTTTGCCGGATCGTCTAATGGTAGGACAACAGATTCTGATCCTGTTAATTTTGGTTCGATTCCAAGTCCGGCAGCAAGTCTGGTCGCTCACTTAGTTTGAGGACCAAATCAAACGGAGAACGCATTGTAAAATATAGGTTTTTCTCTTTTACATAAGGGTTCTGAACTAAGTAGTTGATAAAATCTCTCTTTTCATTCGTTTCAGAACTTACAAATATCTGTTTTGCTCTGCGAGCAACAAATAATACTTGTGCCACAGTGGTTTGATAGTTATGGTCTGCTTTTGCGTGTTCTTCGTGTTCTATTCGTAGCAGTTGTAATTTATCTGTAATCTCGTGCAGTTTTTTGTCATAATCTGGCTTAGTAATACTCTCATCAAGTAATGCGTTCAAAAGATTTTCTTTACGCTTGTTTTGTCGGTCTTCTTCTTCACGAATACGATTGAGTTGCGATTGGTGAAAAGCAACTTCGCTTTCATTTGTTTTTCTGAGTTCTGATACGAGGTAGTTTTGTGTTTCCTCTGTAATACTTTCGAACTTGTCCAATAGGTCATAAATCGGTTTCAATAAGACTTTTTCATTTACATAAACACGCTGACAAGTTCCTTTCGCATTGGTGCAAGAATAATAATTATTTTTCTTGTGATGTTCAGGTGTATAAGTGCAACCACAAGCCGAGCATTTTATAAGTCCTTTGAAAATATAATCTTTGGATATTTCTTTGTTGGGTTTTATTGTTCTGCCTACTCTTACTTCTTGGCATTTTTCAAATAGTTCCTTTGTGATTAGTCTTGGATATTTATGAGGATATACGCCATATTTTTGAGATATAGCCAAGCCACAGTAAAAACTATCTTTGAGTATTTTTTCTACATAACTTTTTCCAAGTTTCAAACCTGACTTACTTCTAAGTCCTGCTTTGGTAATTTCAATTCGTATGCTTTCAAGAGAATAATTTCCTGTTGCATAAAGTTGAAACATTTTGATAATCAGAAAATCTCTTTCGGTGTCCACAATAACATCTTTCTTTTCAGTCAAAACATCTTGAACATTTTTATAGCCAAGTGGACTTTGTCCCGACCATTCACCATCTCGTCTTTTTTGTTCCAATTTTCTTTTTACATTATCACTGAGTTGCAAAACATAACTTCTTGCAAACATAACTGCCATATCCCAACGAAGTAAGTCGGCACTATTTGAGTTCTTGTTTATTACCAAGCCCTCACGAAGAAAATGCAGTTCTACTTTTCCTGCTCTTCGTAAATCGTCTAACATTACCGACTCCTTGAAACTTCTTTGTAATCGGTCCACATTATCTACAACAAGTGCGATACATTCATTTTCTTTTCGTATTATTTCAATAACTGCCTGAAACTTTTTTCTATCTGCTTTTGTTGACGACTCCTCAATTTCAAAAGTTTTCCATACAACCAAATCTTTACCTTTTAGTCTTTCGGTAATGCGACTAAGTTGAGCCTCATTTGAGTCCTGATGTTTGCTTGATACTCTTGCTATTACTATTGTTTTCATATAATTATTTTGTGGCTACTTTTTTCATAAAAGCGTCAAACTCAGATTTTTCAATTCGGTATTCTTTGCCAATTTTATAAGCCTTCAATTTCTTTGCTTTTATGTATCGGTAAATAGTCATTATGTTTACATCAAGTGCCTCTGCTAACTTTTCTGCACGATAGTAAGTGTTTATATTGTTCATATTCGTGTTTTCTTGTTTATATTATACTTGACATTGGTTTACAAGCCAAGTCATCTTGTCCACATTCATAATTTTCATAATAATGCTCGTCAATTTCATTCCATATTGGGTCAGTGTCGTCAGTTGCTAATTCTAAAACTTCTTCCAAAATCTTATCCATTTTTGCTCTTACATTTTCAAAACAAGTAAGTGCAATGAAAATGCGATACAGGTTTTTGTCAGTAAGTTTCAAATGTGTCATTTCCTCAAAATCTTCTGCAACAATCGGATAAATCAACATTTGGTCTTGCATACTTTCTGAGTGTATGAACTTGTATAATTTTTGTTCCTGTTGTTCTCTGATTTTCTTTGCTCTTATTCCCATTTTTATTTTGTCCGATAAGTTTTGTGAGTAATGTCTTGCAAAGGTATTTTGTAGACTTTCTTGTAATTCGTTATGATTTTTTATCATATATCTTTTGGTTTTATTTTTAGTGTTTTATATTCTGCGAGTTCGGTATCTATGATAGATACCCAATCACGAACTTTATTTTTTGATAATTTTAGGCTAATATGTCTGACATCTTTTGCAATACGAAACCAAGTTCTTTCGTTGCTTTTTCTGTGCGTAATTGACCTCAGTTCTCGCATACCATCAACATCTTTGGCAAGTAGTAGCAAACCAGTGAGATATATAGCCCTATTTGGCTTTATTTTCGGCTCTGCTTTGTATACGGCTCGTAAGATGTCTTTATGTGTGCTTTGAACTGTAAACAGCCCTAAATTGCGTTCCTTGATAATTGTTTGCCAATAATGTTGGACCACTTTTTGAGCAATATCTTTTTTGAAAATATCTTGGAAAGTTGGGTTCTTTTTATAACCTACTTTTTCCAATATACTATTCATTTTTACCTTTTGAGAAAGCCTGACTTCAAACCTAATTATTTCTAATTTTTCAGGTCGTTTTTCAAGTTCTGCAAATAGGTTTTGTTGATATTGTGTCTGGTCTTTATCTATGGCTCGCTTTTCATCTTTTTTTAGGTCAGCAATTTTGTCATAGATAACAAGTTGGTGCGAAGTAGTATGTGCGTATAAACTTTCGCCATTGTTTATAAATCTTGCTCGTGCAAAATCAAAACTTTTGCGTAAATCTATTTTGTTCATTTCAGAAATTATTTGAGATACAGTGTGTCCATCATTTAGTTTTATATTTTTTCCAAAATGAACAGCACTGACACTACAATTTTTCAAAAGATTTTCACTGGCTACCATTCCCATATCACGAAGTCTTGATTGCAAAGCATTTACAACTTCATCGAAATCAGTTTCCTCTAATTCTTCTAAATTATTCATATACAATAACTTTGGAACAGAAAACTCTATTCTAATATTTGCCTCTTGGCGATATTTTCTTTTGTAGCCAGTTAGTCTTGGATAATACTTACCACTTTCCAAATCTCTTTTTGACGGATTTTTTACAAACCTATCATATTCGTTTGTTTTGGACTGCAAATCCCAACCTGAAACACCTTGATTTGAGAGGTCCAACATAACGACTTTATCCTTTGGAATTAGTAAGCAAATTGTATCTATCATATTAGCAACTGCCCATCAGACATTTTTTTATATAGTTCAGGATTATTGCGTTTATCAACTTCAATAAGTTTAGCGAAAAAGCCAACAAGCGTAGATTTTTCTATCTCGTTTATTTCTTGCAAGTTCTTTGGAACTTGTATTTCTTTTTCGGTATTTACTTCCTCTAACATAAAATACCCTGATGGGTATTTTCATTTTTTCATATCGCTTACTTTGTTTTACTTATCGTAAAACTATCGTGTTTTATCGTGTGGTTTTTTTACCTTATATTTTGGGTTTATTAGGACTGAGTGATAATTTACATTCAACAAATCATCAATTTCTTCCTTTGCAAGTCTTTCACTGAATTGTAGTAGCGAGTCATAAATATTTTTATCAGAAGTGTTTTTTGATTTGTCCAAAGTGTCTGCAATTTCATCGTAAAAACATTCCTCATAAGGTTCATTTCTACAAAAAATATATTTTATAGTGTGGGATATATTTGAACCTCTTGAAAAACCTATACTTTTTTCTTTATAAATCAATTTGTTAGTTTTATCATCAAAATATACAAAATCATTTTCTGGTTTTTGCTCCAAAATAGTTGTGCTTGGCTCTGTATAATTTATGGTAAGAAAATTATGAAATCTTTCTATATCTCCAATATGCTTTTGTTTTATAAAATAACGATTTTCTATTGATTTGCCGTTTGCGTGAATAAGGTTCATATATTCATTTACAGAACTTGCAAGCATTAGCCAAGTAAGTCTGTCTTCTGAGGTAGCATTTTCTTTTTTTGCCAATCTCTTGAACTCAACTTCACACTGAGAAAACATATTATAGAGATTTCTAACTTTGTAAAATAAGCCCCAGACTGACAGTTGTTCTTGTTGCTTTTTATAACTATCAAGTTCGGTCCATTCTTGAAGTTTTGGTGCAATTATTTTATGCAATACCACTGGCTCATATTGTTCATATAATTTTGAGTATTTTCTAACATCGTCAAGTTTGTTTTCTTTTACTAAAACAGAAACTATGTCTACTAAATCATTATAAACATTACTCAAAAGTGGTGCAGACGAGGCAACCTTTTTAGTAAAGTGGTCGTCTATATCCTTATACAATTCCATTATATAAGGTCGTGTGTCTAAGTCATTTTTCTTTGTATCCTTTTTTACCTTTTCAAGTGTTTCCTTGAACTCAACAATGGCAAGATTTTCAGCATTTATTACAGTATCATTTAGTTCCTTTGCTTTTTGTAATTCAGGTATAAAACAAGCAATCAAGTCAGGGTTTTTATCTAAATAGGAAAAGTAGTCAGTAAAGCCAATAAAAAAATCTTTTTCACTTTGCTTATTTATGAAAGAATTATATAGTTTTTCAGCGTTTTCAATAGATTTACTCATTCATATATTTTACTATATTTTGTAATGAAAAGTAAGCCATAGTCGTCTATTTGACATATACCCCCTATGGGTATATACTTCAATTAGTAGCCAGATTTTATTATAACCACCTGACTACAAAGTAATTATGACAAATACAAAATGCTCTTGTGCAACTTGCAAGTGTGAAAAATGTGCTTGTTCAAATTGTGGAACTAATTGTTGCAACTAATAAGGCAATATAACCAGAGAATGTTTGTTCTCTGGTGCAGGACCATTTGTAGAAGTGGTTCAGCATTATTGAAAAAACATTATCAAAAATAACTATATGCACGGAATACATAAAGACAATAAAAAAGTAATTACTCGTATCAAGCGAATAATGGGACAACTCACAGGTGTTGAAAAAATGATACTTGAAGACAAATATTGTATTGATATTATTACTCAAACAAGTGCAATAAAAAGTGCAATATCAAGCCTTGAAGACGAAATGCTTGAAAGTCATTTAGCACATTGTTTACACGCAGACAGAAACAAAGGGCGTCAAAAAGAAATGCAAGAGGAAATTATCAAGGTATATAAACTCAAAAGAAAGTAGTTATGATAACGCAAAATAATACAAATAAGTGTGAACTATGTAGTATGGTTGGAACATATCAAAAGGATATTGACGGCAAATGGCATTTTTATTGTGAACATCATAAGCCTGAAAATGCACAACTCGTCAGTGGAATGAAAAATAAATCTGAGTTGCAAAAACTTGCACCCCTACTTTCAATTTTTGGTCTTATTTTTATCCTAATAGTTTTGACAATGTTCATTCAAAATGATTTTTCACTTATGAATGCAATGATGTTATCTATGGCGTATTTTTTCTTGGTTTTTGGTGCTTTCAAAATAATCAATCTGCACAATTTTGTTGACGCATATACGACTTATGACCTGTTGGCTATGAAGTCAAAAGTTTATGCTTATTTATATCCTTTCATTGAAATAGCACTTGGTTTTATGTATTTCTTTTACTTTGGTGGTGTATACAGAGATATTTTTACCTTTGTGCTTATGAGTATAGGAACAGTTGGAGTTTGGAAAGCATTGCAAAACAAAGACGAAATACCTTGCGCTTGTTTAGGTATGGTCTTTACTGTGCCGATGACCAAAGTCACACTTTTTGAAAACTTATTTATGGCTGTTATGGCTCTTGTGATGGTGCTTATGTATTTAGCAAAGGGAAATATGGCAATGTAGCCACTATCCCTAATTATTATAAATAACAAACAAATTATATGAAAAATCAAAACATAATTATAGGACTATTAGTTATCTCACTGGGTTTCAATCTTTATCAATTTACAACAAGTAATAGTGCAGATACTAAATCTACTCAACAAATGAGTAATATGGGTAGTATGCATAGAATGCCAGACGGCACTATGATGTCTAATGGTGGTGGTATGCAAATGAACAGTGGTGCAAGTATGGACAGTATGATGATGGATATGACTGCTGGAATGAAAGGAAAGTCTGGGTCGGCTCTTGAAAAAGTTTTCTTAGAAGAAATGATTGTTCACCATCAGGGTGCAGTTGATATGGCGAAATTGCTTTTACAAGATAAAACTATCAAGCCAGAACTTGCAAGTTTTGCTAACAAAATAATCTCTGCACAAAACCCTGAGATTGAGCAAATGAAACTTTGGTTGAATAACTACTAAATTGTCAAAGTGCGAACTACAAATACTCACGAAAGTGGGTATTTTAGTTTTGAAGTGCTTGGAGTTTACTGAAACTACCTACAAAAATGCTATAATTACTTCTAACAACGGACCAGTTGAGTGTTCTGAACTCGTCTATTATGCCCAGCAAGTCTGGTCGCTCACTTAGTTTGAGGACCAAATCAAACGGAGAACGCATTGTAAAATATAGGTTTTTCTCTTTTACATAAGGGTTCTGAACTAAGTAGTTGATAAAATCTCTCTTTTCATTCGTTTCAGAACTTACAAATATCTGTTTTGCTCTGCGAGCAACAAATAATACTTGTGCCACAGTGGTTTGATAGTTATGGTCTGCTTTTGCGTGTTCTTCGTGTTCTATTCGTAGCAGTTGTAATTTATCTGTAATCTCGTGCAGTTTTTTGTCATAATCTGGCTTAGTAATACTCTCATCAAGTAATGCGTTCAAAAGATTTTCTTTACGCTTGTTTTGTCGGTCTTCTTCTTCACGAATACGATTGAGTTGCGATTGGTGAAAAGCAACTTCGCTTTCATTTGTTTTTCTGAGTTCTGATACGAGGTAGTTTTGTGTTTCCTCTGTAATACTTTCGAACTTGTCCAATAGGTCATAAATCGGTTTCAATAAGACTTTTTCATTTACATAAACACGCTGACAAGTTCCTTTCGCATTGGTGCAAGAATAATAATTATTTTTCTTGTGATGTTCAGGTGTATAAGTGCAACCACAAGCCGAGCATTTTATAAGTCCTTTGAAAATATAATCTTTGGATATTTCTTTGTTGGGTTTTATTGTTCTGCCTACTCTTACTTCTTGGCATTTTTCAAATAGTTCCTTTGTGATTAGTCTTGGATATTTATGAGGATATACGCCATATTTTTGAGATATAGCCAAGCCACAGTAAAAACTATCTTTGAGTATTTTTTCTACATAACTTTTTCCAAGTTTCAAACCTGACTTACTTCTAAGTCCTGCTTTGGTAATTTCAATTCGTATGCTTTCAAGAGAATAATTTCCTGTTGCATAAAGTTGAAACATTTTGATAATCAGAAAATCTCTTTCGGTGTCCACAATAACATCTTTCTTTTCAGTCAAAACATCTTGAACATTTTTATAGCCAAGTGGACTTTGTCCCGACCATTCACCATCTCGTCTTTTTTGTTCCAATTTTCTTTTTACATTATCACTGAGTTGCAAAACATAACTTCTTGCAAACATAACTGCCATATCCCAACGAAGTAAGTCGGCACTATTTGAGTTCTTGTTTATTACCAAGCCCTCACGAAGAAAATGCAGTTCTACTTTTCCTGCTCTTCGTAAATCGTCTAACATTACCGACTCCTTGAAACTTCTTTGTAATCGGTCCACATTATCTACAACAAGTGCGATACATTCATTTTCTTTTCGTATTATTTCAATAACTGCCTGAAACTTTTTTCTATCTGCTTTTGTTGACGACTCCTCAATTTCAAAAGTTTTCCATACAACCAAATCTTTACCTTTTAGTCTTTCGGTAATGCGACTAAGTTGAGCCTCATTTGAGTCCTGATGTTTGCTTGATACTCTTGCTATTACTATTGTTTTCATATAATTATTTTGTGGCTACTTTTTTCATAAAAGCGTCAAACTCAGATTTTTCAATTCGGTATTCTTTGCCAATTTTATAAGCCTTCAATTTCTTTGCTTTTATGTATCGGTAAATAGTCATTATGTTTACATCAAGTGCCTCTGCTAACTTTTCTGCACGATAGTAAGTGTTTATATTGTTCATATTCGTGTTTTCTTGTTTATATTATACTTGACATTGGTTTACAAGCCAAGTCATCTTGTCCACATTCATAATTTTCATAATAATGCTCGTCAATTTCATTCCATATTGGGTCAGTGTCGTCAGTTGCTAATTCTAAAACTTCTTCCAAAATCTTATCCATTTTTGCTCTTACATTTTCAAAACAAGTAAGTGCAATGAAAATGCGATACAGGTTTTTGTCAGTAAGTTTCAAATGTGTCATTTCCTCAAAATCTTCTGCAACAATCGGATAAATCAACATTTGGTCTTGCATACTTTCTGAGTGTATGAACTTGTATAATTTTTGTTCCTGTTGTTCTCTGATTTTCTTTGCTCTTATTCCCATTTTTATTTTGTCCGATAAGTTTTGTGAGTAATGTCTTGCAAAGGTATTTTGTAGACTTTCTTGTAATTCGTTATGATTTTTTATCATATATCTTTTGGTTTTATTTTTAGTGTTTTATATTCTGCGAGTTCGGTATCTATGATAGATACCCAATCACGAACTTTATTTTTTGATAATTTTAGGCTAATATGTCTGACATCTTTTGCAATACGAAACCAAGTTCTTTCGTTGCTTTTTCTGTGCGTAATTGACCTCAGTTCTCGCATACCATCAACATCTTTGGCAAGTAGTAGCAAACCAGTGAGATATATAGCCCTATTTGGCTTTATTTTCGGCTCTGCTTTGTATACGGCTCGTAAGATGTCTTTATGTGTGCTTTGAACTGTAAACAGCCCTAAATTGCGTTCCTTGATAATTGTTTGCCAATAATGTTGGACCACTTTTTGAGCAATATCTTTTTTGAAAATATCTTGGAAAGTTGGGTTCTTTTTATAACCTACTTTTTCCAATATACTATTCATTTTTACCTTTTGAGAAAGCCTGACTTCAAACCTAATTATTTCTAATTTTTCAGGTCGTTTTTCAAGTTCTGCAAATAGGTTTTGTTGATATTGTGTCTGGTCTTTATCTATGGCTCGCTTTTCATCTTTTTTTAGGTCAGCAATTTTGTCATAGATAACAAGTTGGTGCGAAGTAGTATGTGCGTATAAACTTTCGCCATTGTTTATAAATCTTGCTCGTGCAAAATCAAAACTTTTGCGTAAATCTATTTTGTTCATTTCAGAAATTATTTGAGATACAGTGTGTCCATCATTTAGTTTTATATTTTTTCCAAAATGAACAGCACTGACACTACAATTTTTCAAAAGATTTTCACTGGCTACCATTCCCATATCACGAAGTCTTGATTGCAAAGCATTTACAACTTCATCGAAATCAGTTTCCTCTAATTCTTCTAAATTATTCATATACAATAACTTTGGAACAGAAAACTCTATTCTAATATTTGCCTCTTGGCGATATTTTCTTTTGTAGCCAGTTAGTCTTGGATAATACTTACCACTTTCCAAATCTCTTTTTGACGGATTTTTTACAAACCTATCATATTCGTTTGTTTTGGACTGCAAATCCCAACCTGAAACACCTTGATTTGAGAGGTCCAACATAACGACTTTATCCTTTGGAATTAGTAAGCAAATTGTATCTATCATATTAGCAACTGCCCATCAGACATTTTTTTATATAGTTCAGGATTATTGCGTTTATCAACTTCAATAAGTTTAGCGAAAAAGCCAACAAGCGTAGATTTTTCTATCTCGTTTATTTCTTGCAAGTTCTTTGGAACTTGTATTTCTTTTTCGGTATTTACTTCCTCTAACATAAAATACCCTGATGGGTATTTTCATTTTTTCATATCGCTTACTTTGTTTTACTTATCGTAAAACTATCGTGTTTTATCGTGTGGTTTTTTTACCTTATATTTTGGGTTTATTAGGACTGAGTGATAATTTACATTCAACAAATCATCAATTTCTTCCTTTGCAAGTCTTTCACTGAATTGTAGTAGCGAGTCATAAATATTTTTATCAGAAGTGTTTTTTGATTTGTCCAAAGTGTCTGCAATTTCATCGTAAAAACATTCCTCATAAGGTTCATTTCTACAAAAAATATATTTTATAGTGTGGGATATATTTGAACCTCTTGAAAAACCTATACTTTTTTCTTTATAAATCAATTTGTTAGTTTTATCATCAAAATATACAAAATCATTTTCTGGTTTTTGCTCCAAAATAGTTGTGCTTGGCTCTGTATAATTTATGGTAAGAAAATTATGAAATCTTTCTATATCTCCAATATGCTTTTGTTTTATAAAATAACGATTTTCTATTGATTTGCCGTTTGCGTGAATAAGGTTCATATATTCATTTACAGAACTTGCAAGCATTAGCCAAGTAAGTCTGTCTTCTGAGGTAGCATTTTCTTTTTTTGCCAATCTCTTGAACTCAACTTCACACTGAGAAAACATATTATAGAGATTTCTAACTTTGTAAAATAAGCCCCAGACTGACAGTTGTTCTTGTTGCTTTTTATAACTATCAAGTTCGGTCCATTCTTGAAGTTTTGGTGCAATTATTTTATGCAATACCACTGGCTCATATTGTTCATATAATTTTGAGTATTTTCTAACATCGTCAAGTTTGTTTTCTTTTACTAAAACAGAAACTATGTCTACTAAATCATTATAAACATTACTCAAAAGTGGTGCAGACGAGGCAACCTTTTTAGTAAAGTGGTCGTCTATATCCTTATACAATTCCATTATATAAGGTCGTGTGTCTAAGTCATTTTTCTTTGTATCCTTTTTTACCTTTTCAAGTGTTTCCTTGAACTCAACAATGGCAAGATTTTCAGCATTTATTACAGTATCATTTAGTTCCTTTGCTTTTTGTAATTCAGGTATAAAACAAGCAATCAAGTCAGGGTTTTTATCTAAATAGGAAAAGTAGTCAGTAAAGCCAATAAAAAAATCTTTTTCACTTTGCTTATTTATGAAAGAATTATATAGTTTTTCAGCGTTTTCAATAGATTTACTCATTCATATATTTTACTATATTTTGTAATGAAAAGTAAGCCATAGTCGTCTATTTGACATATACCCCCTATGGGTATATACTTCAATTAGTAGCCAGATTTTATTATAACCACCTGACTACAAAGTAATTATGACAAATACAAAATGCTCTTGTGCAACTTGCAAGTGTGAAAAATGTGCTTGTTCAAATTGTGGAACTAATTGTTGCAACTAATAAGGCAATATAACCAGAGAATGTTTGTTCTCTGGTGCAGGACCATTTGTAGAAGTGGTTCAGCATTATTGAAAAAACATTATCAAAAATAACTATATGCACGGAATACATAAAGACAATAAAAAAGTAATTACTCGTATCAAGCGAATAATGGGACAACTCACAGGTGTTGAAAAAATGATACTTGAAGACAAATATTGTATTGATATTATTACTCAAACAAGTGCAATAAAAAGTGCAATATCAAGCCTTGAAGACGAAATGCTTGAAAGTCATTTAGCACATTGTTTACACGCAGACAGAAACAAAGGGCGTCAAAAAGAAATGCAAGAGGAAATTATCAAGGTATATAAACTCAAAAGAAAGTAGTTATGATAACGCAAAATAATACAAATAAGTGTGAACTATGTAGTATGGTTGGAACATATCAAAAGGATATTGACGGCAAATGGCATTTTTATTGTGAACATCATAAGCCTGAAAATGCACAACTCGTCAGTGGAATGAAAAATAAATCTGAGTTGCAAAAACTTGCACCCCTACTTTCAATTTTTGGTCTTATTTTTATCCTAATAGTTTTGACAATGTTCATTCAAAATGATTTTTCACTTATGAATGCAATGATGTTATCTATGGCGTATTTTTTCTTGGTTTTTGGTGCTTTCAAAATAATCAATCTGCACAATTTTGTTGACGCATATACGACTTATGACCTGTTGGCTATGAAGTCAAAAGTTTATGCTTATTTATATCCTTTCATTGAAATAGCACTTGGTTTTATGTATTTCTTTTACTTTGGTGGTGTATACAGAGATATTTTTACCTTTGTGCTTATGAGTATAGGAACAGTTGGAGTTTGGAAAGCATTGCAAAACAAAGACGAAATACCTTGCGCTTGTTTAGGTATGGTCTTTACTGTGCCGATGACCAAAGTCACACTTTTTGAAAACTTATTTATGGCTGTTATGGCTCTTGTGATGGTGCTTATGTATTTAGCAAAGGGAAATATGGCAATGTAGCCACTATCCCTAATTATTATAAATAACAAACAAATTATATGAAAAATCAAAACATAATTATAGGACTATTAGTTATCTCACTGGGTTTCAATCTTTATCAATTTACAACAAGTAATAGTGCAGATACTAAATCTACTCAACAAATGAGTAATATGGGTAGTATGCATAGAATGCCAGACGGCACTATGATGTCTAATGGTGGTGGTATGCAAATGAACAGTGGTGCAAGTATGGACAGTATGATGATGGATATGACTGCTGGAATGAAAGGAAAGTCTGGGTCGGCTCTTGAAAAAGTTTTCTTAGAAGAAATGATTGTTCACCATCAGGGTGCAGTTGATATGGCGAAATTGCTTTTACAAGATAAAACTATCAAGCCAGAACTTGCAAGTTTTGCTAACAAAATAATCTCTGCACAAAACCCTGAGATTGAGCAAATGAAACTTTGGTTGAATAACTACTAAATTGTCAAAGTGCGAACTACAAATACTCACGAAAGTGGGTATTTTAGTTTTGAAGTGCTTGGAGTTTACTGAAACTACCTACAAAAATGCTATAATTACTTCTAACAACGGACCAGTTGAGTGTTCTGAACTCGTCTATTATGCCCAGCACACTTGGATACCCAGCGGTATTCATCAAATATTTAACACCATTTTCTCTAGGGAAATAGGTCATATTTTTAGGTTCGAAGTGGTCATTATTTAATTTATAAGCATTTATACCAGTTATATAAGTCTGAAGCTATTTTGGCCTTGTAATATATAGCTTTTCTTCGTCCCAAATTAGGTTCGATGAAGATTTTAAACTTGATATTATAATAATCTTGACTTGTAAACCAACCTTTCTAAACTATCAAAATACACCTCACTAGAGTCATTTCTAAATCTTATTTTTAATTTTGCTATATTTATATTTTCAGTTTTTGAGATTTCTATTTCTAAAAATTCCCCTAAACCAGGTGTTAAGTAAGTGTCAAAATTTTCTATACCAAAAACGTCATTTATTAAATGCATTATAATTTCAAAATGCGAAACAGCTACAACTTGGGTGAAGGCACCATTGGAAGATTCAAACCTTTGTATTAAATTTGCCAAGAAAACATATAATCTTTTTCGCTTACTATCATTTGTTTCTATTATGTGTGGACTTTGGTTAAAATATATCTCGTTAGTAAAATGTTCTTTTGCTAACTGTTCAGTAGAGAAACCTAAATCTTTCTTTCTTGATAAAAAAGCGTCCAAATCTTTAAAATCACTCGAACGCAATTCAGAAACTTCTTCCATAGGAAAATCCAGTTTGGCACCAATTTTTATAAATTCCAGTGTTCCTTTAGCTCTGGGTTTGGGAGAATGTAGAAGTAAGATTTTATTTGACTTGTCTATTACACCTGTTTCCACTAAAAAACTGCCTAATTTTATGGATTTCTCAACACCTTCAGGCGTAAGGTCGTGACCCTCGTCTTTATAGAAAGGTTTTTCGTGTCTGATAAAAACAAGTTTAAATGACATAATATTATTCAGCCGTTTTGTTTAAATGTTCTTTCAAACTTTCTACAACTTTTTCTGGAACCATATTAGTCCAAATAGTACTGTTTTCGTTAAGTGATTTTCTTATTTTGGTCGCAGAAATATCTTCTATGCTTTTATTTGGAACAAATTCATTTATTTCATAACCTACACCTCTACCAAAATTAACCGATTCAATATCTGGTATTATCATCACTTCTACTAAATCTTTTTTGTCTTCATAAACATTTTTAACCATTTCTACTACTTGCAAAGTTGTAAAAGGATTTTTTGCGTCATTTGGAATATCGCGCACCATAATTAAAACTGGGATATTGTCTTTCAACTTATTCCAAATCAGCTCTTGATGACCATTATGAAAAGGTTGCCATCTACCAATAAATATCGCTTTTTGGTTTGGAGTTAAATTTAATTTTTGTCCTCCATAGTTTATTTTCATCCAACTTTCGTTATTCTTTATTTTTATTAAATCTTTTTGGATTAAGTAATTAACCGCAATGTTTGTGCATTCTTCAACTGTTAAATTTTGAGTATCCAAAACTAGTTCTGGGTTTTCGGGAATTTCATAAACGCTTGATATACCTGTAAATTCTTTTATTTCTCCACTGATTGCCTTTTTATAAAGCCCTTTTACATCACGTTTTATGCAAGTCTCAATATCAGACATTATGTAACATTCTATAAAATTTTCACCTATGATATTCCTAGCTTGTTCTCTGGAACTCTTAGTAGGTGATATTAGAGTTGTTATCACTAGAAAACCACTATTACTTAAAAGTTTGGCAGTATGTGCTACTCGTCTAATATTTTCTGCTCTGTCTTCCATAGAAAAACCTAGGTCAGAATTTAAACCTTTACGAAGTTCATCACCGTCAAGCATAATTACTTTCTCATATTTTTTAAGATTTTCAACTAAGGAGTTGCCGATTGTTGTCTTACCAGCACCCGAAAAACCTGTTAACCATATTACCGTCATAAATTACTTGTTCTTTATTTTAAGATATTCAGCAAAAACATTTAAAAAGCCTTTGGTAAAAATTTCAGGAGTATTCTCGAATTTCTGCACCACATCTCTATATTTCATTTTAACTAAATCCGGAACTTCTTTAGTTGGTTTAAAAGTCCAGTTCTCAGGGGCTACTCCCTCATAAACAGACCAAAAATGCCCGAATTTAGCGTTTTCTGGGTAGAATACAGTTAGTTCAGTCAATTCTGTTTTGATGTTTAATTCTTCCTCCATTTCTCTATGTGCTGCGGCTAAATATTTTTCACCTTTCATAACGTGACCTCCGACTGAAAGGTCTAGTAGATTATATTTTGTTCCCGATTGAAAATATAGATTACCGTGTATATCAAATAGTAATATTCCAACAACTCTGTGCAATAACTTCTGTTCGTGGGCAATTTTTGCTGTCGTAGTTCCAATAATATTATTGTTAATATCTACTTGGTCTATGTACTCAACTACAATTTCTTCGTTTTTATTATTTTTAATTTCTAAATTTTCTTCATTTATTTTTTTAATCATATTTATTTCGTTTATATATTTTAAAGATTTTTGTGTAAATTCTGCTGACCGTAGTAAATTTGGGTTATTTACAACGGAAAAGACAGGGTCAATTGAACTCATTTTTGTTATAGTTTCTAGTTGCAAATCCTTGAACACTACCTTATCTCTGGACATATTAATATAAATTGGAAAATTTAATTTTACCAAATACTCTTGCATAAACTCAGGAAAGTTTATAATATTACTAGGGATTTCAGTTGGTAAATTTACAGAACTACTCCCAACTAATTTTTCATACCAAATTTGTTCGTGTTTTTTATTTTGTCCACTTTCGAACTTACTCCCACCTTCCTCACCCCAATTAATCATTTTCTCTGAAAACTTTATGTCAATTTTTTTACACAAATCCCCAATATAATTTTCTGGGAAAAGGCGAACCTCAGTTGTATCATATATATAGCATTCAAAATGTCCTTCTGTACAATGTTTATAAATTTCATATAAACCAAAAAATTCGTCTTGTTCGAAGGCAACTCTTTTAATGTTTACCTTAAGTATTTCAGTAAAAAATTTAAAATCATTTTCTTTTTCCAATTTCAAGTCAAGTAGATTGTTCCAAGAAGTAAATCCTGACATTTGTGCATATTCGTCAAGAAGAAAATTTTGTATATTCAAATTTGGAGTTGTTTTTATTTGCGAAATATCGTAATTTATTTCATTAGCCAGAGCACGAATTCTACTATTCTGCACTTTTCTAATATTACCTAAATAATCAAAAAAATTAAACCCAGTTTCAGACGAAAGTTTTTTTACTAAGAATTGTTGAAGTGACAGTCCTGGTCTAAGGGAAAGTGAGTGTAGTACTTTCTTAATTCTCGATTCGATACACAATAACGGGTTTCTGATTAAGAATAATACAGGGGCATTTGTTAAAAGTAACAATCTTTTGTATTCTTCATTTATCACAATCCATTGTGCCATTTCTTTAATAACAATTTTTTTAAAATTGTCCCCAGTTTTTGTATTTTTAATTGAATTATAGATATTTTTATATCCTTCGTCAGGGTTGAATTCGTCTTTTCTAGCGTGATTAAAAGGTTCGTGACAAATTCCAACTTCGCCAGTTATAGAAAGTGATAATTCGAGTAAGGAAGAATTTGCTCTTGGTGGTGAAATAATAATGAAAATTTCAAGCTCTTTTCTTCTTATTAATTCTTTTAATTTATCAAAATAAGTAGTGTTCATAAAAATTTACTTTTTAGCAATTTCATTTAATTGTTCTGCCACTCCGTCTACGTCTCCATTTTCTGAGACAATTACATAGTCATACATATGTTCATAATCTTTAAACAGTTCTTTGTCTGCTCTTATCCGAGAAAGAATTTGTTCGTCTGTCTCAGTACCCCTACCTTTTAACCTTGCAATTTGTGCTTCCTCACTTGGGGGAACAATGATAACGGTCTTAGTATCAGGTATCATTCTTTTAACTACTTTAACACCTTCTCCAGCAATGTTTAAAATTAAACCGTCGTTACCAATTCTTTTTCTCAGCTCTGTCTTCGGCATACCATAGTAATTATTTGCATAATTTGCACGATGAATGAACATTCTTGCTTCGAGTAACATTAAAAATGCTTCTCTACTTAAAAAGTGATAATCAATTCCGTCTATTTCTTTAGTTCTGGGGTTTCTTGTTGTTGCGGTCACCACCTTTTCTATTTTAGGGTTAAGTTCAATTAGGCGTTTTATAGCTGTATCTTTTCCTACACCAGAATGTCCAGAAATTACAAGCACACCCCCAAGAGTTTCAGAGTGAACTTTCTCAAATTTGGTTTTGTCAATCAATAACTTTTCTTCCTCAAACGGTACAAAGAATCTATCAATAATTTGTTTATAGGAAGTGAAATATGTTATAAGGGCTTGTCTGTCTTCTGGAGTTAAATTTTCAAATTCTTCCAAGGAAATAAATCTACTTGGATTTTGTAATGGTTCGCTACTTGGTTGTTTGGTTTCTACCATATTTGAATTATATTTTAGTGAGTATATTCTACCATATTTTAATTTTTCTTTCGCACTCAAAAACTACCAATAAATTTAAAGTTATAAGTCAGAGATAGTATACCCAGAACTTTTTTGTATTTATCAAGACACTCCTTTTTATATTTTACCCCCTACAGGTAAGTCAAAGCCCATGCCCACTCCACCAACTCACAGTCTTAAATTGAAAAAACAATAGTGAGTAGTAGTGGCGGGTAAATGTTTCAGGACTAAGATTGTCTCTTCTTTGTATTATACTTTTCTATTTGTAATCTAGTCTCTTCTTCAATATATTGAGTTCGAACATCGTCCAACCATCGCAGCACACTTGGATACCCAACGGTATTCATCAAATATTTAACACCATTCTCTCTAGGGAAATAGGCCATATTTTTAGGTTCGGAGTTCCTGAAGAATGGATTAGATTTTCTAAATATAATTTTATAGTATTAAAATTTATACTTATCATAACTTATCTCAAACCAGGCCATTTTCTTTTGCCATAATATTTAAACGTAGCAATATGAAAAAGAAGTAATAAAAAGGTTGAGTCATAATCTGGTAAACCAGTTATTTTATGTATAATTTCATGGTCTATTGTTTTTGCTAAATTGACTTCTTTACCTGGGGCTAATATTTCTATGTTAATACCAATTCCCACACTTGCTAGTCCGTGCCATTTGTTATCATCATGACCGACAAAAACATCAGCTTGACTACCAGAGTTGATTTCATTTCTAAAACTTCCAAGTTTTTCAATAAGATTATCAGTGGTAATTTTTTTAGGTGCTAGTATAAAATCCAAATACGTTTTTTCATCAGGATTTTCTGATATCATTTGTAAGAATTTCTCCCAAGTGTTTAATTGCGATATAACTTGCGCACGAACTGGTTCCAAATCTGTTTCTTGGACAGCAATTCTATCAGGCACGTCATCAAAGGCAGACAAATAGGAATGCATATTTGGCATAAAATTAGCGTAATCAGAATTTGGCATCATTGTATTTCCTACATAAATTCTATCACTCTCTGGAATATGTTTTAAATTTCCTTTTGCTGATTCTCCTAATTTTTCTAAACTTGCATAATTAAATAATATTTTCCCGGGATATAATCTACTTGCGACTCTTTTAATTATAGGAAAAGAACGTTGATTTTTGTATTTACCTAACTCATTTGAAGCTATTGATATGTCCGATTCTTGACGAGAACTATCATCAATATTTTGCTTTAATATTTCCTCTATAACACTTTCATCTTCAAGGTTAGTCATGAATATTTTTATGTATGACATCGCCAGCTCTTCATCAAATTTATCTCTTTCTCTTGTTGAACTTATAGAAGGAAAATTCCAACCAAAGTTATACCTTCTATTTCCTTGCTGTTTATTGGTAATCAACTTTCCATTTTCATAAATTTCACCAGGTCTATCCAACAATACCTCAACAGGACCAACTCTGACTCTTCTATCTTTCTCTTTGTTCTCAGAAGTTATAGGACCTAATACAATACGTCTAGTACCACCAGAACCAAACTTATCTTTTTTTCTTGGGTCGATAACTGCTAACCAACTTTCCCAATTCTTGTGATTCCCAGCTTCTTCCTTTTGCGGAAGTATCACTCTTGTAAAAGAAGTATTACCATCAAGATAACCCAAATCTTTATACTCACTCAAATTAAACACTAAAGAATTTGCAATTTCTTTTTTACCATCCTTGGTAAATTCTGTAGTGGTGGTACCTGCATCTGCTGACCAGGCCACCAATTCTCCATTTTCATTTATACCTGTACTTGCATATTTTAGTTGCAAACCTTGTTTTAAAGCAGAGGCCGCCACCAATTTTAGTCCTTCCCCATTTTTACCAGTTAGCAGTGGATTTCGTTTTAAAGTGTGCCCCATATCATTTATACCAACAGGAGAATAACCCAAACCGCCATCAGCTACTTCATATCCCAAAATTTTCTCATTGTCCTGCAAACCTACCCTATCTTTTTCATTCTGTTTTTCAGTAACCCACACTCTTTTTCCTTTTCTTTCAACTAAGAATCTTTCCTTAACCCCATCTTTATCTGCATCATCATGATTAGACCAAATATCTAAAACCAATCTTTCTTGTTTGTTCCAAGTGGAGTCAATGTATTCTAGAGTAATAGGTGACTCTAATGGGGAGCCAAATTTTACTTTTAAGTCCTCCTCATTTCTGAAAGAAATCTTCGGTTGAAGTGACTTATCCTCTAATGAATCTAGACTAGGGGCAAAAACACCTCCTGCATCAATTTTTAAACCATGTTCAAATCTGTAAGGATAATTAGTTTGTTTGTATACATTTTTTCCGTCTTGATTCCACACTTGTTTATCGGAAATAAAATATTTACTACCACTTCTTTTGTCTATAAGAAGACTTCCATCTTCCAGTGGTACATCTACCCACACAAACGACCTGTCACCATCTATACTAGTTCTAACTTCATACGCGTCGTATCCTTGCCATGTACCAATCTTTTTTAACCCTTCTTTTTCTTGAGAAACAGCAACTATTTTTGCGCCTCTTTCAGTTCCTTTAAAATAGTGAATTGTATTTCCTGTTACAACCACACTATTTATACACTCCCAATATAAATGTTTATACCCTCCATCCTCTCGAAATTTCTTAATTCTTTTTTCCAGTAAATAGAACATATTTTGTTGGCGTTGCGGTGTTAGTGTGCCACTATATAATTCTTGTCTCAATTTCAGAACTTCTTCTTCCTGTTCTGTACGCTCAAGACTGGCCATTTTACCTAATGCCTGCTCACCCATTTGTCTATGAATATTTGTGTACACGTGACTTGGGATATCTACCTCATCTCTATCTGACATTACTTGAATCCAATCATTAGCAAGCCATTGCGCCAATCTTCTTGCGCCATCTGACTCAACACTTGTATCTACTTTTTGTGAAATATAATTACTCTGACTTTGCCACTCTGCAGAAGAAAGAGAGAGTAAAGCAATTGTTGTATTTTTTCTAATCGAATTTTTAATTTCAGGGCTAAAGGGTAACTTAACTCCTTTAGGAACCAAAATTTTAATCACGCTAGGTCTTCTGACAAACACTTCTAACTTGGAATCTGTTTCTTCACTTGTAGATTGAGCCAGATAGAAAGTCACATCCAAAATTACACGATATAAATCACCTCTAAGTTTTTGCATTACATTTAAAATTTCTCTTTTTACCTTATCGGCCTCTAATATGATCTGTTCATTTCTTTTTTCTTCTTGTTTAGTCCAATTTGTAATTTGTTCTGAGTCAATTTGTCTTTTGGTAAGTTGTTCTGCTTCTCTTCTAGATAAAAGTTTGTACTCAGGGCAGAATCTTTGGATTAAATCTACCAAGTCGTCATATTGCTCATTTTCCAAAAAGTAATTTTTAAAATCAACAATGTTACAAGCTTTTTTTATTTGGTCTCTTTCTAAATCTGGTCCAACTCTGTAAGGCCATAGAAAATTTGGCTCATCTTTTTTTAACCCAAACATTTCCGGCCACTTTTGCACCCAGCCTTGCAAATCACAATGATTAATCTTGTACAAATTTTCCTTTAAATATTTTCCTTCACAAGAATCACTTTTGAACTCTCTTTTTTCATCAATAAAAACACGATTAAATAATTCTGACAAGAGTTCTATATCTCCACATTCCATAGCTTTTTTCCAAAACTCTACAACTGAAGCCTCCGCTTTTTCTTTATCTAAACTACTTCTATCCCGGCCAGGCAAAACTTTCCTATCAGGAAAATCGTATGAAAAAATAAAACCTTGTTTACCTCTACCCACAACTAATCCTTGCACATATTGATGTTCTTTATTCTCTAAAGAGATTCCCGGTAAAACACTAGGGTCAAAAGGATATTTATGACTTTCAGTTTCTCCAAAACCTAAAGCTATTTGATTAATATCAGTTTCGCGAGGGTCAAGTGATTTTGCTAACCTTAGGGCATCAAGATGGGGTTTGGCAGTATTTGCAAATCTAATCGTATTTACTGTTCCGGTTGGTAAATTAAAATCACCAGAGATGGTTCTACCCCTATGATACATCTTGTCTTTTTTTACAAAAGGAGACCTTGTCCACAATGTTTGGCCACCATCATGACGATTGTAAATTGACGCAATTTTAACTACTACACCTGGAATTCTAGACATAGCAACCTGGTTCACTTTAGCTCCTTCCCCTTTGTTACCAATAGCCATAGAGTCATCTTTTTTTGTAGAAATATATTTAGCAGCTAGAATCGAGTCGAAACCACCAGCATTGTCTACCACTCTAAATTCAAACAAAGGGAATTTGTTTTTGGAAGAGTACTTTTTAGATAAAATTTGTGCCTGTGTTAAGCCTCTAATAATCCTATCTTTTTTAACATCATAAACCGCGTATGTAATTTCAGGTTTGGATGGCATTTCAAATTCTTCAAATGAATCTGCACTCAAACTTTTATCATTTTTGAAATCGAGTAACTTGTTTACTTTAAAAACTAAATCATTAATTCTGTCTATTATTTCATTCTTGTTTTTTTGGTTTATTTCAAACTGATTAATTACAAAATAATACACTTCACGCAATAATGTGTTTACAACTTCTTTTAATTCACTAGAAACTTCTGATTTCTCTTCAGAGATTTTTTGAATTTTTTCTAATTGCGTATATGAAAACAATTTTGTTTGCAAATATTTTTTATATTTTTGATTCTCAGCATCTATGGGATTCTGTAAAGAATCAACTAGAATTTGTTGATTAGTCCAAGTCGAACTTGCATATTCCGATTTGGTTCCAGTATCAACTTCAGTTTGCACACCTGGTTCTAATTCTCCTTTTTTTTCTTGTTCTTTTTTGAGATTAGGTAAAATCCCACCTTTACGCATTTCGTGACGGTTCTTATAACCAAAAAGATTATTTAAAAAATTACCTGGTAGCATATTTTATTTAAGTTTATATCGAGAAATTCATTA
>CAYMOA010000007.1:0-29075 GCA_964391935.1 uncultured Candidatus Saccharibacteria bacterium
AGAAGTCAAAGATTTGAAACAAAAGAATAAAGATGATATCAGGTTTGCTAAAGAGGTTTTTAAAGAAGAAACAAAAAAGTGGCAAGATGCAGTAAAGAGTCAAAAAGAAACAATCGAAAAGTTTAAGAGTTTTAAAGAGAATGTTAAAAAGTTAGAAAAATTTGCCAAGAAAAAAGTTTTATTGCTTTCTCTTTACGAAGATAAGACAGTCAAAGAATTCGAAAAAGTTTTAAAGAAAAGTCTTAAATAAGGTCTGCAATTATTCTTTGTTTTTTAATTACATTACTGTCTGAATATTTTAACTGATTTTTGTTTTTTTCAGCAGACTTGTTTGTTGTGTAATCTGTAATTTTCCATTTACTTGTATCAAAGTTTTGAATTAGTAAACTAGGGTCAAGTCTTTCTTCTGGAATTCGCCCACCAATAAAAGTCGCAGTTAGTATACAAAGTCTGCCTTTTTTTGCTACCAGCCCTTGGGCTTTCCTTAGTATTTTAAGTTGTGTTTCTTGATCTGTAAATTCCTCGATCAGTCCAATACATAAAACACAGTCAAACTTATCGTTTGTACTGTATTTTAAGAAATCAGCACAAACTACCTTGACATCACTATTTTGTTCTTGAATCCTTTTACAGCCCTCAATACTTGATTCAATGGCGGTAACTTTATATCCTAGATTTTGTAGGTAAATGGAGTATCTACCACTCCCTGCTCCTAAATCTAAAATAGTCTTCGGATTATTCTCTGTTATGAATACTAGGTTTTCAGGATTTGGCACACCCAAGTTATTTGGTAAGGACCAGATTTTTTCATAATCATGCGGCACGTTTTGAAGCATGTGTTTTTATTTCAATTTCTCAATAAAAATATTTTTGGTAATAGTTGGGTTGGCGCGGCCGGAAGTATTTTTGATAACTTGACCAACAAGAGCCATCAGAGCTTGCTCTTTTCCAGCTTTGTAGTCAGTAATAGATTTTGCATTATTAGGATTATTCAAAACTTCATCGACGAGTGGAGTGATAGTTGCCTCATCAGAAATTTGCAAAAGATTTTTTTCTGTGGCTATTTGCATTGGACTTTGTGCACTGTTTCCCTCTTTATTTAAAGAGGGGTTAGGGGTGTTTTCTTGTTCTTTGTTTTTAATCAAAATACCCAATAAATCCTTTGCTCCACGACTAGCAATTTTCTCTGAAGCAAACATTTCTGAAAGTTCTTTTAAATACTCTGGTTTTGGCAAAGATAATGAAATGTCTTCCTTGTCTTTTAATAGACCAATTATATCTGATCCAATAAAATTGGAGATTACAATCGCCAATTTTTCATCAGCTACACCATCTGATACTTTGTCAAAATAATTACCAAGAACTGGTTGTGTAACAAAAGTCTCAGCATTTTCTTTTTTGATTCCTAACTTTTCATAACGTGCACGTCTCTCTATAGGAAGTTCCGGAATGGTTTTCTTTACATTTTCAGGATTAAAAAATGGGTCCTCATGTAACATCAGTTTAGAAATATCTGGGTCAGGGAAGTATCGGTACTCTTCTGAGTTTTCTTTGCTACGCTGTGACTTGGTAGTACCACTAGCCTCGTCAAACCCACGAGTTTCTTGGATTATTTTTTCTCCTGTTTCTATGGCACGGATCATTCTTTTGAACTCAAACTCAATGGCTTTTTCTAGTGATTTGAATGAACCAATATTTTTTACTTCGGCTTTGGTACCAAACTTGGTAGGGTCGGTAGTGATAGACACGTTTGCCTCGAGACGCATATGTCCTTTTTCAATATCAGCATCAGAAATATCGAGATATTTTAAAAGTAGTTGGACTTCTTTTCCAAACTTGACTGCTGTCTCGGCATCGTGGATAACTGGCTCGGTTACCAGTTCCATCAGTGGCACGCCTGCACGGTTAAAATTTATCAGCGTAGCATCATCCTTATCATGTAAACTGGTTGCAGTGTCTTCTTCCAAGTGAATACGTGTCAGATCAACTCCAGCCAAGTGACCTCCAGAAACAATGGGGAATTTATATTGAGATATTTGATAACCTTTTGGAATATCAGGGTAGAAATAATTTTTACGATCAAACTCTGTATAGTTGGCAATCTCTGATCCACATGCAAGTCCCATTTTTATTACATTTTGTATTGCTTGCTTGTTGGGAACAGGCAAAGTTCCGGGGTGGGCAATACAAACTGGACAAATGTGTTTGTTTGGCTCATCTTCGAATGGGTCATTTTTACAGGCACACCACATTTTAGTTTTAGTCTTCATTTCTGCGTGGATCTCAAGTCCGACCACTGGGTAATATTTTACTCCGTCCACCTCGATAAATTTCTCTAATTTAATTTCTTTTCCCATATAATTTTGCACATATTATAACATTTTTCTTGAAACTTTTCATGCTAAACTTTATGTAAAGATGGTAGAAAAGTATCAGGAAAAAATATTTCTAGGTAGTTACAAAGTTGTAAAGACCTTTGAACATACTGGAAAAGATGGAATTGAAAGAGAGTTTGTACGTATTGAAAGCCAAAAAGGTTGGACAAAAGAAGAAGCCTTAGCAACTTTTCATATGGCACGAATTGGCTACTTTCTTTTTCCCAACAACTTTCCTTACCCAAGACTCGTTAGAATGAAAAGGGAGGGGTCTAAAATTGGAACATATTCTATCTATGCTGAGTATATACCACACGACGAACAACATGCCTTTATAACTGAACAGAGGAATAAAAATTATGGTTCTGCACCAAATAACAATACTGCCGAAAAAAAACAGTACAGTAGATTCAGGGATGAGTACGAGAATAGCAATGATTTTAAAAGGTTAGAGTCAAAAATGGAAGAAGCTGGAATACTTGCAGAAGGTAAAATGTATGAGTTAGCTGGACAAAATGTTGTCAGAGCAAAAAGAGGAAATACAAAAGTAGATTTGTTTTTCCTTGACTTTAATGAACCGTTTTTATCTTATAAGAAATATTTATACCATGATGGTACAACAGAAAAATTCGAAAGAGTATTTGAACTAAAGTTTGATTCTCAAAAATTAAAAGACTATATTTTTAAAAACTGTACACAAGAAGTTCAAGATAGAATAAAAAATGAACTCCAAAGACTTTACAGACTCATACCAAAAGATTTTCAAAATAGTTTTAAGAGCAGACTAATTTTTTAAAAAATGTATTATACTTAGATTTATATGGTGAATTATCACAGAATAATTTTAGATATAGAAAAACTTTATGTATTTATTTAGAAAAATTTTTGAGAGACATCCGGATATAGTTTTACCCACTGCATTTTTATGTATCTACATAGTATTTTTCTTTGTTGCCGGACAATTTTTATTTCAAAATACAGAAGCCATCATGAACTATATCAGGATTCTATATTCTCAATACGGTTTGATTTTGGTTTTTGTTGGCGGCTTTTTAGAAACTTTATTCATGGTCGGTATATATTTGCCAGCATCACTTACCATTGCATTGGGTATATTGGTAGACCCAACTTTTAATGGTATTTTCTGGGTAAGTGTTATGTGTATAGTTTCTGCCTTTTTTGCAAATTTGTTTAATTTTGTTATTGGAAAATATGGTTTGGTTAAGTTTTTCAATTTTTTGGGTGCAAAGCAAGTTTTGCAGGCTCAATCAAAAAAGGATAATTCCCATACCACCATCTTACTATCTTGCATAAATCCAAACCTTTTAGGCATTACTGTTGTGTATCATGCTTTGAAAGGTATGAATTTTAACAAACTTATATATCTATCATTTCTTTCTACCTTGATTTGGGTACCTATTTTAGCAACAATTGCTTTTTTTGTTGGTGAAAAACTTTTTCAATCAAATTCAGTTTATGTATTTTTACTTTTATTTATAATTTGGATATTGTATCTGATCATTTCAAATGAAATTAAAATGTACCTACAAAAAAAGTAGCTCTATTTTAAAACATTTATGTTAAACTCACAGATAGAATGATTAATTATCATAAAATTATTTTAGATTTAGAAAAATTAATTGCAGGTGATGTGGTTTATGATTCTAAAACTTTGGAAAAATGTTCCCGCGATGCCTCACTTTTTACCATCCGCCCACAAGTGGTGATTTACCCGAAAGATAAATATGATATCCAAGCCATAGTAAAATATGTTCACAATCTTAAGTCGGAGCAAAGCCCCTCCCTTGGGGGAAGGGTTGGGGAGGGGGTTTCTCTCACCGCTCGTGCCGCTGGAACAGATATGTCTGGTGGGCCACTTTCTGACTCTATTATTATCGACACTACAAAATATATGCACAAAATTTTTAAGAAAAATTTTGTGCCCGACAATTATTTTGTAGAGTGTGAGCCTGGAACATATTTTCGAGATTTAGAACATTTTTTAGATAATTTTAATTTAATGTACCCATCATACCCAGCGTCAAAAGATCTGTGTTGTGTGGGAGGAATTGTTGCTAATAATTCTAGTGGTGAAAAGAGTTTGTCATATGGCTCGACAGTAGACTGGGTAGAAGAAATAGAAGTTGTCTTAGAAGACGGCACAATACACAATTTTAAAGAAATTTTTTTTGAAGACCTTAAACCCCACCTAGCCTCCCCTATAAATAGGGGAGGAATAGTGCACGAATCCCCCTCCTCTTTAATTTATAATAGAATTTATAATTTAATCAAAGAAAATAAGAATTTAATTGAAAAAGAAAAACCAAAAACATCTAAAAATTCTTCTGGATATTTTCTCTGGAGTTGTATCGACTGGGAGAAGGGAACTGTCAATTTAGCAAAACTTATTTGTGGCTCACAGGGAACTTTTGGGATTATTACCAAAGTAAAATTGCGAGTTGTTGAGAGACAAAAATATTCTCAGATGCTTACTGTTCTCATGCCTGACTTGAAACAATTGGTCCCTGTAGTCCAGGAAATTCTAAAATACAAACCAGAAGCAGTAGAAACTTTTGACGACAAAACTTTTAAAATTGTAATGAAATTTTTGCCAACAATTATTTGGAGGTTAAAGGGGAGTATTTTTCAACTTGGGATTTCTTTTTTACCAGAAGTTTGGATGGCTTTAAAAGCAATTTTTACAGGAGCAATTCCTAGACTTATTTTATTGGTCGAGTTTACTGGAAACTCACAGGCTGATGCTGATGATCAAGCAAAGAAGGCATTAGAAAAAATTCTAAAGTTTAATTATAAAAGTAGAATTACCAAAAGCAAACTTGAGATGCAAAAGTATTGGCTTTTTAGACATGAAAGTTTTAATTTACTCAGAAAAAAATTGCAGGGTTTTAAAGTTGCACCTTTTATAGAAGACCTAATTGTTCCAGAAAAATACATGCCAGAATTTATTAGTGAGCTACAAATTATTCTAGATAAATATAATTTTGTATATACCATCCAAGGTCATGCAGGAAATGGGAACTTCCATATTTTTCCACTTATGAAATTGCATGATAGAGAGGAAATAAATATTATAAAAGAAATTAATCAAAAAGTTTTTTCTTTAGTTCAAAAATATCATGGATCTATTTCTGCTGAGCATAATGATGGTCTAGTCCGCACACCTTATTTGTATTTTATGTTTTCTGACGAGATGTTGGATTTATTCCAGCAAGTAAAAAATATTTTTGACCCCCTAAATATTTTTAATCCTGGTAAAAAAGTGGGGGGTAGTATAGAAGGCAATTATAAAAAGATAGAAATCATACAGAAATAAGTTTTATTAAATGTAATACTGAGAAGTTATCCACGTCGGGTTAGTTTGCAATACGAACAAATGTTCGATATACTAGACCTATGCCAAGAAAAGTTATACAAAGAGATTATAAAAAGTTAAGTGAAAAAGTCTATGAGTTCTACGAGACTAAACACAGGATGCCAAGTTTCCAAGAACTTACTAATATTTTTGCTGTAGCTTCTAAAGATACTGTAGCCAGGATAATTGAAGATTTGGTAAATTTAGAATTCATTGATAAAGACAAGAATGGAAAGTTGTTACCAAAATTTGATCGATTTAAAAGTCAGAACTATAGACCAAAGAAAACTTTATCCCAAAAAGTTTTTAGTCTAAAAATGTTGGGACTTGTCGAGGCTGGGTTCCCATCATTTGTTGATGCTGAAGACCTCGAGACCATCTCATTAGAAGATTGGTTGGTAGGAGATAAAAATGCTACTTTTATTTTAAAAGTAAAAGGTGAAAGTATGATCGACGCTGGGATCATGGACGGTGACTATGTGATTGTAGAGCGTGGTCGTGAGCCAAAAAGTGGCGACGTGGTGCTCGCAAACATCGATAGTGGTTGGACTTTAAAATATTATAAAAAAGACAAGCAAGGAGTTTATCTCGAGCCTGCAAATAAAAAGTTTAAAATCATCCGACCAAAACAAGACCTCGAGATCCCCGCAGTGGTTGTTTCTGTTATTAGAAAATACAAAAATTAAAATAAAAAAGGCCCGAGAAGAACTCGGACCCTTGAGTTTGTGATAAATGAAGCTTGCCGCCGGCTCGACACCTCACTCATCAACTTACCAGCCTTTCATTATTTTTTTGGCTGACTTAGTGCGTGCCGGAACGATCTGCTCCAGCCCATTGAATAAATGGGTGAGCATCAAGATTATAACATTTATGGATAATAATACAAAAGAATGGATTTTACATATTGATGGAGATGCGTTTTTTGCGAGTGTAGAGGTGTCACGTAGACCAGACCTTTTTGGTAAACCGGTAGTGGTAGGGGAGGAAAGGGGGATAGCTACAGCGCTCACTTACCCTGCTAAAAATCTTGGGATTAAAAGAGGTGACCCTATTTTTAAAATAAAGAGAGAGTATAAAGATGTCACTATTTTGTCAAGTCATTTTGAATTATACAGAAAGTTTGCAAAAAATTTGGCTGAGATTCTAATCCCAGAAGTTAATGATTTTGAAGCTTATAGTATCGATGAGTGTTTTGCAACGATACATGGTAGTTGTCAAGACGTGCAAGAAAAAGTCAAGAAACTTAAAAAAATTATTCAAAGTAAACTCGGTATCACGTATTCTTTTGGGGTCTCAACTACTAAAACTTTAGCCAAAGTTGCTAGCAAGCTTAATAAACCTGACGGATCATGTTTTTTAATGACCGAAGCAGATATTAAAAATGCTCTTGAGAAAACAAAAGTAGAAAACCTTTGGGGTATTGGTTGGGCTACAAATAGAAAATTGCAAAGATATAAAGTTAAAACAGCAAATGATCTTTTAAAGTTTATAAATTCAGATAGGTCAAATAATTTGAAAAAAGATTTTAGTAAAAACTTTTTTCAAACATATGATGAATTATGTGGGATAAAACATTTTGAAGTTGGTGGTGAGAATGCTCATAAGAAATCCATTCAGTCTACAAGAACTTTTTTACAAGCTACAAATATAAAAAAAACTTTAGTCGGGGAATTATCTAGGAATGTGGAGATAGCTTGTAGTGAGCTGAGAAATGCAGATCTCAAAACCAATAAAGTGTATATTTTTTTAAAGCCAAAAGATAAAGGTCAAAAATATTTTGAAAAAGTTTTTGATTTGCAAAACTACACAAGTCTCGACTCAGTTATTTTAAAAAACATCGAACAAGCGTTCGATGAATTAAATAGTACTCGACCAGTCGTATATAAAAAGTCTGGTGTGATCATGCTCAATTTGGTAAAAGAAGATGAAATACCAGAAGATTTGTTTAATACACAAATAGATAGTAATAAGGTAGAAAATAAGTTAACAAGCTTGGTAGATGGTTTAAGAAATAAGTACGGATTTGGAATTATAAGTTTGGCAACCAGTTTAGAAACCAATAATAATAGAGGGAAAGATTATGAGAGAAGACATGTCACAGATAACTATGAACATGGTTTACCGTATCCATTCCTAGGTATTATTAATAAGTAGGTAGAATAACAAAAAAAAGACAAAAGCATCACTTCTCCCTAGGGTACATGTCGCAAAAGATATATTGTGCGACATGAATAGACTTTGCACTGTTTAGAACAGGATGATCTATGGTAATTTTGTTATACTCTTCACCCCACCGAGTTGTTATCGGTGGGACTGTTTCGAACTTGGGAATAAGTTGTACTAGCCATATATCCCAACCATATGAAGAAATTCATAAACAAAGAATCATTGAATAATCTTTTAGTTTTTACAACAGTTATTAAAACTGCTGTTGAAATTTTCAAAGCCTTTCAAAAATAGATTCCCTAAACCACCAATCGACTGGTGGTTTTTGTATTACCAGAGACTACCCTACTCTAAACTTTTTATATCTTAAATATTTTATTTATTTTTAGAGTGTTGCACAAGAAATAGGACATATAGGCCTATTGTGCGACATCGAGTGTAAGAAAGCCCTATTGTGTTATATTCTAAAAAAAAGACTAAAAAAATTTGTCAGTAAGTTTGGTATTGAGCCAAATTTTCAAGAGTCGGACCTCTTGCGTTTTACGCATAAACTACAAACTGATATAACTTCTTATACACTCAAGTTAAATAAATATTCCAAAAACTTTTTATTTTATTAATCTTGTTCTGTTGCAAGAGCTTCTGACATGTAATTTTCCAATCTTCCCTTCATAGTCTCATTATCAGCTTTGCATTTATCATCACAGAAAACAGGATTCTTTTCACAATCATCACAGATAATTAAATGTTTATGACAAAGTGTAAATGCACAGTGTCCAATTTTCTCACAAGGTATTTTGCAGTTATAACATTTCCCTACCACATCTTCTGGTTTTCTGTTTCCAAAGTCCATAGTCATACGGTTGTCAAAAGTATAAAGTGTACCTTTGAAATCTTCTCCTGGATATTTTTGCATATAAGCATGTATCCCATTGTGAAGTTGGTAAACATCTTTAAAGCCTTGATCTAATAAAAAAGCAGACATTTTTTCACACTTTACTCCACCAGTACAAACTGTGATAACTTTTTTATCTTTGTACTCTTTTAACTTTTCTACAAAGTTTGGAAGCTCGCGAGACGCTGGCATGCCCCAGTCAGCATTTACAGTATTTTTAAAATGACCCACGTTAACCTCATAATCACTTCGCATATCAACTACATAAAATTCCTCACCTTTTTCATAAAGTCTTTTCATTTCTACTGGGTTGATGTGTACTCCAGTTTGTACTGTTGGGTCAATATGTTTCGGAAGTTTTGTGGATACTAATTCTTCTTTAATCATTACTTTCATCTTTGGAAAAGAATTGCCTTTTGAAAAAGATTCTTTAAAAGTAATTTTCTTAAAAAATTTATCTTTTTTCAAATGTTTTTGATAAGTAGTAATAGCTTCTACTGGCCCCTCTAGGGTTCCATTTATCCCCTCCTTGGCCAAAATTATGCGTCCTGTTAGGCCTAAAACACTGCAAACCGCCTCTTCCCTTGCTTTTAGCATCCTCACGTTTTCCTCAGTAATATGGGTGTATAAATAAAATAATATAACTTTATATTTTCCTTCTTGCATATTTGCGAATTATATCATAAAAAATTATTTTTTCTTAGTCACAAAGTCCATATCTGCATGGGTATAAATAGGGGTAAAATTCATTGTAAAATGGGGTTTTACTATACTATTTTTCTCTGCGAGTTTTAGACAGTCTAAACTTTCCAAATTTTTGCAATTTAAATTTGCATAATTATTTTGATATTTTTCAAAATTGATTTCTGTTTTTACTACCATATGTTCGCGAGTTTTGGACCAGGATTGGTCAAAGATAAAATTCCCCAGAGAATAGAATATTTTCTTGCCCTTATAGTCCTCCACTTCTTGGATAACATGCGGGTGTGAGCCAAAAACAACATCAGCACCATTGTCGATCATTTTTCTATAAATCTTTTTTTGATAAGAGTTGCTAATAAATTTATACTCTTCACCCTGATGTGGCATGATAATAGTTATGAAATACTTCGAATATTTTTTTATGATTTCTAGTTCTGTATCAGTTGGCAATTTGTAGACATTGTTAAAACCACAAAATGCAAAAGGTATATTTTTTATAATATGTATTTTACAAACTTCCTCTGTCTTTGAGTTATTAAAATCACCAAAATATTTTATTCCATTATTATCTAAATGTTTTCTGGTTTCCTCTATTCCCTTTCGCTCATTCATATTATCTGTATGATTATTTGCGAGACTAACTATGTCAAAATATTTTTTTAACTCAGGTAAGTATTCTTTTTTACAAGAAAATTTTAAATAATTCTCTTTTTCATATACCTTACTTTGTTCTTCTGTGACTGGACACTCCAAGTTACCAACCCAAGCGTCATATTTATCTCTTTCCAAAGTTTCTAAACCAGAAAATGGGTAGGCATATTTTAGTTTTGACTTTTGAGATTTTTCATCGATGTATCGGTCAAAAAAAATGTCACCAGCAAATAAAAAAGTAATTTTCACATCTGCATTACTTTTAATTATATTTAGATCTTTAGTAAAAGAATAAGTCAGAAACATGAGGAATATAAAAAAAATAAATAGAAGAAAATTATTTTTCTTCATAAACAGAATAAAGGGCTTGTTTGTATTCCCCTAGACCTAAAAATTTTACATCTGAAATATTTTTCTCCTCATCAAATTTCTTTATTTTTTCAAAACTTTTACAAGCAAAACAGTCACCACCTCTCGGACAAGAAAAATTTTCTTCTAAACTTTTTTTATTATTGGTATTTTTTCTTTTTTTGATTTCTTTCCCAACTTCTAAAATCTTCTTTTTTATTTCTATCAAGTCATCGTCTAGGATTTCTACATTTCTTGGGAATTTATCACGTGCCAGATACCAATAAGCACCTTTAGAAACTTTTCTTTTTTGCAGATACTCGACCAATATTTTATAAATTGGGAGTTGAAAAGAATCTTCTTTCTCATCATTTTTACCAGTTTTAAAATCAATTACTCGCAGAGTATCAGTCTCCTCCTCGTACTCAACCCAATCTACTAAACCGCACAAAATAATATTATCTTCCTCTGACAAATAAATATTTGGTATAAAGTCCCCAGAGTAAAACTTTACTGTTTTTTTAGAAATAGGTCCTGGGTTTTCTAAAACATTTTTTATCATTGCTATACCTTGAACTTTGTAAAAGTTTTCTGTTTCTTTGTCAGGAAAACCACCGACTTCTCCCTCGAACTTTTTCCAGTTTTTTTCAAAAATTTCTAAAAGAGGTTGTGACATTCTCTCTTCTGACTTTAGCATTGCAAGCGGTTCGATAGTTTGATGTACGGCTGAACCGAGAGACATGTATGGTGAGACAATATTTATTTTTTGCCCATCTTTGTTTTTCCAAATATTTCGTAGATAATAAAGTCGAGGGCATTTTAAAAAATCAGAGATGGAAGAGTGTGATAGCCACACTGCATTGTACTTTGTATTCCCATTATTTTTATAAGCCATTTTTTTGTTTTTCTTTATTATAAATATAGTAAAAATAAATACAGAAAAGAATAAACATAGAAACACTATTTGTTAAAAGTTTAAAAACTTCCATACCAAAAAAGTAAACTAAAATCCCCCAGAGGGTGTTCCAAAAGGAAAGCATAAAAATTGTGAACAAGAAAAATTTTGTAAAACTAAATTTTAAAACTCCGAATGCTGTAGAAAGCAGTGAACCAAGACCTGGCATAACATAGAAAAAAAACGAGGCGAACATACCTTTATTTTTAAGCCGTTTTTCAATTTTCAAAAGTTCATCTTCGAAACCGTATTTTATTAAAATTTTATACCATCCATATTTACCCAAAAAATAGTTAAAGCTATAACCGAATAGCATACCCAAACAAACGACAATTACTGTTTGTACTGCCAATATTGGGTGACCTGTTGTTGCGGCAACTCCGAGGAAAATCACCAGTGAGCCAGGGAAATACCAGCCAATAAAAAGCATGGACTCTAAAATACTGGAAATAAAAATAACAGGTAAACCATACGTCCTAAAAAAAGTTTGTACAATGCTTATGAGATCTTCTTGGTTTGGTAATTGGAAATATCCCCAAGTATATTTTATTAAAAAAAGAAAGAATAAGAAAAATATTGGAACTACAAACAATTCCCAGTTCTCTGACAGATATTTTTTAATTACTCTCTTGTCTATTTTCATATTTATTTTTTTTTATCTACAATTATTATAGCACTATCCCCCGCAAAGCGGGGGAAAATACATCTAATAATAAAATAATTAAGTTTAATCTAAAATTATTTTGCTACCTGTTTTGGTTTCAATCTCTTTTTATTTTTGTTGTTTGAGTGTTCTCCTTTTGCCATATACTTTAAGTATAAACCTAAAATATTTTTTTGCAAATACTTATATTTCCCCATTTAAGAGGTCCTCCTCAAACTGCAATATACCTTTATAACTCTGCGGATAATTTGTTGTGTCGGGAAAATCCAGATTATTAATTTTTTTCCAAACTACACCAATCAGCCGGGTCAGTCTTGCTTTTATTTCCCCATCAATCTCAAATGGAAGAATATCTATTCCCCCTTTTTTATTAGCTTCTAAAAATTCTAGATTACCAACTTTTACTTTGTATTTACTATAAGATCTAGAATTTTCCACCATAAGGGAATAAAAAACTAATTGGTATTTGTAAAAATGAAGTTTTATTTTTTCATAATCCTGCAAACCTGTTTTCTCGAAACTGTCATAACTTTCTCCTGTTTTTAAATCAGTCACAATAATCTCATTATTTCCCACAAACTCCATTCTATCAATATTTCCGGTCAGACGACTTCCGACTAATATCACATCTTCGCTTCGAAACTTTACCTCTACTTTTGTATCTGGCAATATTTTTCTTTCGTCCAAATATTTTCTGTAAATTTCCAAATTTTCATAGCCACTTTCTAAAAATTTTTCAAAATCATTTTTTGGCAGTCTAGCTCGCTCGAGAGATATTTTAAAACTTTCTTTCAAATTACTTTTATTTAAAAAATATTTTTCCACTGCCTCATGCATAGCAGACCCATAGGCTGCATTAGCAGACATGGCTTGTGGAAAATGCAAAATGCTTTGTTCAATAAATTTGCTTGGGCCAACCCGAGTGAAATTTAAAAAATTATTTAGGTGCGTTACTGGCATTTTATAATCCTCTAAAAGTCTTTTTAATAAATGTTTTTCACCAGCTAAAAAGTTTTTTTCTGGCACGATTTGCAAACTATTTATTAGTTCATCTGAAGGTTCGATATTTTGCGGAGAACCCAGATCGACATCTTGTGGCAAAAATTCTAATTTTTGTGAATTGTGGGAAATATACAAAGTGTGTTTTGCACGAGTGAGTGCCACATATAAAAGTCTTATTTTATCATCATCATTTTCACTTTCAGGAGTAAGAGGCATATTGACTGGGAAGGAGATTTTATTTCCTCGGTTACCTCTGCCCCACACATTCTGATCGGCAGAGAGTAAAAAAACATATTCAAACTCTAACCCCTTTGCAGCGTGGGCAGTGAGTAGAGAAACTGCATTTTCCGAAGAAGAAAAGGGTGAGACAACAGAGAGAGTCAAATTATTCCCATTATAAGTTTGCTCAAATTCTAAAATATCTTTGGCATAGAGAATTTCTTTTGAATGGAACTCACGCAAACTTCCAATAAAAGTTCGCAAAGCAAAAAGAAAATCAAGGTATTCTGTTTTATTACGATTAAGTTTTTCATTGTTAAAATAATAGTTTTTATATGGAGAAATAAAACTTTTTGCTAGATCTTTTCTTGGGGTTATATTTTCTGTATCACCTTCTTCCCACAAATATTCTGTCGTACCGATAATCTCATCCAATAAATATTCTAGTGGTGTAGACCGAGACTTTACCACAAGCTCTATCAGAAAATTGGCAATTTGTTTTATTTTTAGGTCAGGAGACGCGATCATGGCCTCCAGCCAAGAAATCTTTTCTTTTAAAACTTTTTCTGCAATTCGCCAAATTTCAATTCTCTCCAAATTCCAAAAATTATATGAAAGTATCTCTGGCAAAAGTTCATCCCCCACACCCTCATTTTTTAAATGTAAAAATTTTACAATAGTTACCAACTCGTGGATATGTGATTTTTCTAAAACATTTTCTCGTTTGGAATAAGAATAAGGAATTTTAAAATTGTTTAAAACATTGGAAAGATTTTTTAATTGCTCATGTTTACGACAGATCACTGCGATTTCTTTTGGGTTAGTTGTTTTAACCAGTTTTTTTATTTCTTTAGCTATGGACTCATACTCGGAAAACTCGTTTTCAAATTTTTGAATTTTAATTTCCCCAACTTCAATATCAGAAAGATATTTTGTAGATGAAGCAATTAAATTTTTAAAAATATTTTTATCACGTACCTCGAGCCTGTCCTCGGCTTTTAAAATAACTTTTCTAGCAAAATCGAGAATGTTTTGAGTAGATCGATAATTTTTATCTAAAACAATTGTCTTGGTATTATCGAAACTTTTTATAAAAGTATAAATATTGTTTAGTTCTGCTCCTTGGAATTTATAAATTGCTTGATCATCGTCACCCACTGCCAAAACATTGGGACTTTTACCTAGGTAAGAATTTTTTGTTAATTCTAAAACAAGTTGGAATTGTGACTCATTTGTATCTTGGAACTCGTCAATCATAATGTATTGAAACTTTTCCTGTAAGTCAGCTCGTAAATTCCCATTTTCTTTTATGGCTTTTACTGTAAGAAGAATCATATCTTCAAAATCGTATAGTGCATTTTTGTAAAGCTCGGCTTGATAAAGTGAATAAACTCCAAGTAAACTTTCTAGTTTTTCTATTTTGTGAGGTTCCGAGTCTTGTAAAATAAATTTACCTGACTCGGTTTTGACTGTGTAGGCATTTTTCCAAGCAGTTAGTGGTGTAGTTTTTTCGTTTTCACTGGCTTTTTTAATAGCAAGTGAAAGAGTTGATAAAAGGAGTTTGGAAATCTCGTCTGCTTCTTTACTTAAATTATTATAAATATCTGTATATGTTTCTATAACTTCAGAGTATTTTCTTTTTCCATTTAAATTTTCTAAATCATCAAAAATATTTTTTAACTTTTTAAATTCAGAAATATTTTCTTTTATTTTTTCGGCAAAAGTTTCTGGTGTAAAATTACCCTTTTTCAAATCACGTATTGCTGATATTATGTCGCGCAAATAAACAAATCCAAGCTCTGGGTGAAAACTAGCAAGTGGATTTTTCCTGGGCAAAGTTTTTAAAATATTTTCTATAATATTTATTTGGTCGACTTCTGTTGCTGGAGTGAACTTGGCAGCATTAAAAAAAAGTTCTGGATATTTATTTATAATATCACTAGCAAAAGAGTGAAAAGTATAAATACCTACCCGGTAAGCATCTTCACCAATGAGAGAAATTAATCTCTCTCGCATATTAAAACTTGCTGAGTCAGTAAAGGTTAAAAGTAAAATATTGCTTGGTAAAATATCAGTAAGCTTTAAAATATTGGCTGTACGAATAGATAAAAGTTCTGTTTTGCCACTACCTGGTCCTGCAATTACCAATACAGGACCCTCAACAGTATTAACAGCCTCTTTTTGTTTCTCATTCAACTTTTGATATCTCTCTTCCCAAGTTATATTACTCATATTTATATAATGAGTTTACCACAAATTAATTATTTTAGATTACCAATTTTTACCCCATCCGCCATGCCATCCATTATTCCAGCTCCACCAATTATTGTTTTGAAAATATTGTCTACAATATGGTTGACTTTGTCGGAAATTGTAACAAGCTAATTTTGTACAAGTGAGTTGACCACCTGGACGTTGTCTAGTACAGGTATTACACCCATCGTACCAGATTTTACAATTATTTGGTGCCTGTTGGTTTTTCCACCAATTATTATTCCAATTATTATTGTTGTTGTGATTATTATTCCAGTTATTATTGTGATTAGAACTACTGCTTGAGTTGTTATTGTGATTCCAATTATTATTAGGTTGTGCATTTACAGTTAATACGTAAACACTTCCCAAAACTAAACACACTGTTGATAAGATTTTTATTATTTTTTTCATAATTATTTGTACACAGTTGTACATAATGGTTGACGAGACTACAAAAATCACTTTACAAAAAAACTGTTTGCAAATAAAAAACACTATAATCGTTATAGTGTTTTTTATAAGTTGTCCTACCATCTCCAGTCATCCCATCTATCCCAATTGTTATCCCAACGATCACATCCTCGGTCACAGCGGTTATTGTCCCATCTGTCCCAGTTATTTCCACATCCACGATTTGCATTTGCTATTCCTGCAAATGTTCCGGCACTTATGAGTGCTACTGTTAATAATGCTAATATTTTTTTCATACGAATGAGTTGTCGCGTAAAAACTATTTTAGTTACAAATTTTTTTGTGGACAATAGTGTCAGCGAATTCTTCTACAAATTCCCACCTGTTCGTATCCAGGAGTTCTTCAAAATATTCTTTTTCTGCAGATTTCAAATGTCTATTTGCAGTTATTAATAACCCATCTTTTTTTAAGATTCTTATTAAGTCAGGTAAAAACTTTTTCTTGGATCCATAGACATCGTAAAATATGATGTCATATTTGTTGGTTTCTAAATATGGGAAAATTTTAAAAACATCAGTCTGAATAACGTTTATACACTCAAATTGCTTTGTCCAAGTTTTTGCAATTTTTATGTGTTCTGTATGGGTATCAATTGTATCTACAAAAACATTTTTATTTGCAAGTCTCATTACTATAGCAGTAAACCCAATAGCTGTCCCTAACTCTAAAATATCTACATTAAGTTTATTTGATGCAAAGTTTTGAACAATTTCAAAAAGTTTTTCGTAGCTTTTATATGGTTCTCCCCCACAACTTTTATGCGTATCTTTGTGAGTTTTAGCTACATTGTATAAATCTTGTAAATTCATTTTATTTCTTGAACAAATCTTTGATTCCCAATTTCAAAACCCCAAATAAATAAATTATTTCCAGGATACCGACAGTATTTAGAAAAAGAAAAATTATAAACCAAACAGGTTGTGACTTTTTTGCAGAATGCCACAAAGCTAGACCTTTCCAAAAAAAAGTCCAAACTAATAACAGTAACAAGATAACTCCAAAACCGAGCCCGAACCCTACACTGTTCATGCCGCCAAAACCAACAAAACTTTGTAAATTATTATTAATCATATATTATTTGCTTATTATAGAACAAAAAACATTTGCTTGCAAAGTTGTAATTTTTCTAGTCGATTTGTTTTACCAATAAGTGCTCAGTATCACCTTTTACAAATTCTTCAAATGTACTCTTAACAATTCTGAAACCATGTTTTTGAAAGAAGGATAAACTTTCATTTTTTTTTGCAGATATACTGACAGTTAGATAGTTTGCTGTTGTTTTTTTTGCAAGTCTCATTACTTCGTTTAGTAACTGTGTACCAACTCCTTGTCTAGACCTTTGATTAGGTTCAATTACAAAAAGTGTTTTAATTTCTATTACGTTATCAAAACCATCTTTTTTAAATTTACTAGTTGGTTTGTTTTTGAGAACGAAAATGCCTGCTGGCACTTTACCTTCGAACAAAATTTTTGTTGTTCGATCTGTTGCCTTTTCTATTAAATTAGTAGCAAAAGTTTGGTCTCCGTATAGAGGTTTTATAGTTTGATCAAATACTTTTTTTGTTATATCTAATAGTTCTGGATTTCCTTCTACAGTCTCAAATCTGCCTATGTCTTTTTCAGGTTTGTAGTTACTAATTAGTCTATTTTGTTCTGGCATATTTTTGCGGAGAATGAGAGATTCGAACTCTCGAGCCGATTTCTCAGCTGCCACCTTTCCAAGGTGGTGCACTCGACCACTATGCGAATTCTCCTTTTACGCTTAATTATACCAGACTTTTAGTAAATTATTTTTGATTTAATGATATAATTTAAGCAGTGAAATATTTTAGACTTTTTTTACTTATCCTCCCAATTATTCTTGTCTTTCCTGCTTTTTCTAATGCTCAAAACGCAACGACAACAAAAGTTTACAAACTCCCAAAAGAAGGTGTCAGAATAAAACCAATCGAAGCCAATTATTCTTTTTTCCCAGAACGATTAAGTTTTACACCTGATAAAAACATTTTTCTTGTTAGTCGCAAGTGGCAAACAGCCTGTCTCTATGAAAATGGAAAAATAAATAAAACTTTTTGTGTGCAAACTTCTACAGGAAAAAAGGATTTTCCCACCGAGTTGGGAATATATAATATCCAATCAAAAAAAGATAAAAATTATCTATCCACTTTTTATTCTTCTAATGGAGAAAAACCAAAAGAAAAAAAAGACGGAGCTCCCATGCCCTACGCAATGCATATAGGGAGAATTATTGGAATAAGTCCCGAAAAAAAATTATGGTTTGACTTGTCAGATGGTACAGCTATACACGAAAAACAGACTATAAATAAATATGGATCAGTGAGTTTTGTCTCTCATGGCTGTATCGCATTAGAAAAAGGAGTTGCAAAAAAATTACAAAGTATTTTAAAATTTGGTGATCTAGTTTTAGTTTTTAATGAAAAGATACCAAATAGTTTAAGTGAAATGATTTCTATTTCGAATTAGAAAAGAATAATTTTCATCTGGTTTCAAATCTTTTGTATTTACAATTTTGTGTGATCGTAAATTATTTTTTCTAAGCATTCTATTTATAAAAAAATAATCAAAATAATTATATTTTATTATTTTTTCTTGTCTCAACACATCCAATGTTTCTGTTAGACAATTTCTAGTTAAAAATTTATATTTGTAGGCCTTTTTACTATAATTATTTATTCTCTCTGTTAGTTCCAAAAAAATATTTTTAAGTTTTTGTTTTTCAATATTTAACTCATAAAGAAAATACTCACCATCATTTTTTCGGATATTTGTTCTAACATAAAAAACATCTTGCTCTGTTGCTAAAATATAATAGCCCTCAAAAAGTTTGTATAACACTTTTCTTGAGCTAAATTCCTTTCCATTTTCTTTTCGTAGCTCATAAGATAGAGTTAGGAAATTGGCATTTTCTATATTTTCTCCGAATTGAAATGAAAATAAGCAATGCGTTTGAAGAAATCCAAAAGGATTAGTAAGTATCCATAGTTTTGAAAGATCTTTTAAATTATATTTTTTGTCTATATATTCTACTCTATTTTCTGATTCAAATATCGGATTGTACTTTGCATTTCTTATATTATTTATAAATAATTCTCCAGTAGTATTGTTATTATTTATATGTGGTAGTAATTTATGTAGATTATCCCAATTCCTAAATATTTTTGGTTTTTGAAAAAGTTTGATAACTTGAAATGGAATAAGTGAAATTAAAAAAAATAAAATGGGAGAAAAAAATAGAAATCCAAAAAAAGTTAACATCAATAAAGTTTAGCACAAAAAATATATTATTTTCCGATTAATGCTTCCACTCTATCTTCTAATGGAGGATGTGTCATGAACAATTTCATATACCATGGTGTATGATGTTCAGAAGTATTTTTTTCTGGATTGGAAATAAATAAATGAGAGATAGTTGGATTTATATTTTGCATTCCTTGTGGATAATTATGGATTTTTTGCAAAGCAGAGGCAAGACCTTGTGGGTATCCAGTTATTTCTGCACCGGTACTATCAGCCAAAAATTCTCTTTTTCTAGAAATAGCCATTTGGATGATGGTGGCTGCAAGAGGTGCCAGTATCGCAATTACAATTGTTGCGACAATTCCTGAGATTACACTACTGCCCCTGTCCTCATTATTATTGCCACTGAAAAAATATGCAAAATGTGAGACAGATTGGATAATATTGGCCATCACAGCAACTACGGTCATAATCAATGTATCGCGGTTGGCTATATGTGATAACTCGTGAGCAGTTACACCTGCGAGCTCGTCTTTATTCAAAAGTGAGAGTATCCCGGTAGTAAAGGCAATAACTCCATTTTGTGGGTTGCGACCAGTTGCAAAAGCATTTGGACTTGGGTCATCTACTATAAATATTTTTGGTGTAGGTAGTCCAGCCTGTGAAGCAAGTTTTTCGACCATCCTTTGTAGTTCCATATTTTCTCCACCTTCGAGTGGTTTGGCTCCTGCCATTTTTAATACCATTTTAGAAGAATTCCAATAAGACCAAATGCTAGTCCCAACAGATAAAAATGAGCCAAGATAAAAGAAAAGTGGATTATTAAAATATGACGCCAATAGAAAACCAACAAGTCCCACAAGCAAAGAAAAGAGAATTAGAAAAAACCAGGTTTTGAAAACATTATTTGATTGATTTTTGTATATTTTATTTTCCATATATTTTATTTCCGATATAGTTTACCTTACTTTAAAACAATTCCATCTTTTATGCAATATTGACAAATCAATAATAAAGTTGCATCTTTAAAAAGACAATTCTAATAAATTGTCCTTGTATCCATTGAAATCCTGCGTATCTTGTCGGTAACTTGGTTAATTAATAGTTCCCTTAAACTACCATTTATGCTTTGCATGCCTGACTCTCCTGTAACAGCTAATACTAAACATTTCTTGTATGTAACTGTCCCAATTGGATCTATTTCCACTTCGATGTGAATTCTTAAATCGCCTGTGTCGGAGTTACTAATTGTATTATCTGGTATCTTATTATGAAATTCTTGGACAACATAAGTATCTAGTATGTTCCTCAGAAAGTCCTTTGGGTTAGAATCCTTGTTTATTTTAGCTACAAACTCTCTGTTACTAACAGTATGATTCCATTCCCCACTACATCCATCTCTTTTTTTAAGAATCCAGGTACCAGTATTTGAATAAAGTCTTAAATCCCAGTCTGGTGCCTCAAGGTCATTTCCAGTAAAACATCTGACATCTACATAGTCAACTTGAAGGGCTTTATCTTCTGTAATTAGTTGAATATTTAAATCACAACTTGAACTCCATTCATTTTCCGTTAACAGCAGTACTTTACCAAGCAATTTCATAAATTCTAACTTATACTCATGTAGTTTTTCACGTGCTAATATTGGAAAAATATGGTCATTAAGCACAGTCATATTTAGATCCATTTCAAAATCTGGATGTTCCATGTGTATCTTAAGTGAAGTAAAAAAGTATGAAAAAAAACTTTTCTCTCTTTGTGTAATTAGACTGTCTGATGGATATGATAAGTCAAGTAACTCTCGACATGCTTTTATTATTTTTTCTTTATATGCACTTTGATTGGACTCATTTGAGCGATGTTTAATATGATCTGTGATTGCGTTACCTTCTGTAGTTTTGTTTAAATCCATCATATCATCTGGGAAATCAGAATGAACGCCGTTTATCTCGACACATCTATAAACAATTTCTCTATTACTTGGATTTCTTGTACGAATAATGTCAAATGATAAAATTGCTTTGATTTTCTCATTTTCCAAGGAATTTTCTAGGCGACAGTCAGATTCTCTATTTTGGTTATGTTGGGTTTGAGGTGTTTCGATTTTTGGGGGCATTTGGTTTTGAGTGTATCACATTTTCTTTGCAACCCAGGGTGAAAAATGTTATATTTAACAAATATGCAAAAAGAAAATTCTTTGAATAATTTAGAAAATAAACGTCACACACTTGCACATTTGATGGCTCAGGCAATTATTGAACTTTATCCAGAAGCTTTACCAACCATAGGACCTGCCGTCGAGAATGGTTGGTACTATGACTTTGATTTTGGCGAGGTAAAAATAACTGAATCCGATTTACCAAAAATAGAGGAGGTAATGAAAAAGAATTTGGCAAAGTGGACTGAGTGGACAAAAAATGAGGTGTCTACAGAGGATGCTTTGACGCAATTTTCTAAAAATATTTACAAAACCGAACTGATCAATGATTTTTCAAAAGAGTCTAAGACTTTAACTTTTTATACCTGTGGCGGGTTTACTGACTTGTGTCGTGGTGGTCACTGTGAGTGTCCTGCAAAAGAAATCGCACCAGATTCTTTTAAACTCGATAAACTCGCAGGTGCGTACTGGCGAGGTGATGCAAAAAATAAACAACTTACAAGAATATATGGTTTGGCATTTGATACAAAAGAAGAATTGGATAAATATATTTGGCAACAAGAAGAAGCAAAAAAAAGAGATCACAGAATTCTTGGAAGACATTTAAAACTCTTTACTGTTTCAGATTTGGTAGGTTCTGGGCTTCCACTCTTCCAAAAAAACGGAAATATTTTAAGACGTGAGATTACAGATTTTCTTTGGGAATTACATAAACCGTATAACTATGAGTGGGTGTGGACTCCACACCTTGCAAAAGAAGCTCTGTACGAAACATCAGGTCATGCAGGACAATACATGGAAGACATGTTTTCTGTTTGGGGTGGTACTTCTCAAGAAAAGTTTTACGTTAAACCAATGAATTGTCCTCACCATATGCAACTTTTTGCAGATAATCAATTTTCTTATAAACAAATGCCTGTTAGATATTTTGAACCAGCTACTGTATACAGGGATGAAAAAACAGGACAACTTTCTGGGCTAACTCGTGTTAGAGCACTTACTCAAGATGATGGACATATATATTGTCGTGTAGAAAAAATAGAAAATGAAGCTCAGATAATGGTGGATATTTTACAAAAATTTTACAAAACAATGGGAATGTTGGACGGATATAAAGTAAGACTTTCCCTTCGTGATGAAGATGCCAGTAAATGGTTGGGTGAAGAAAAAAATTGGGATATTGCTCAACAAGCTCTGATAAATGTTTGTAAAAATAATAATCTACCTTATTTCGAGGGTCCAGGAGAAGCAGCTTTTTATGGTCCGAAACTCGACTTTATGTTTAAGGACGCCATTGGACGTGATCACCAACTTGCAACTATTCAATGTGACTTTGTACAGCCAGCACGTTTTAAACTATCTTTTGTGAATGAAAAAGGAGAAGATGAACAGCCTGTTGTAATACATCGAGCCATTTCTGGTTCTTTGGAAAGATTTTTGGGCGTAGCGATAGAACATTTTGCTGGAGCTTTTCCTGTTTGGCTCTCCCCTGTCCAAGTTTCTATTGTCCCTGTAAAACCAGATCTGCATAATGAGTTTGCAAATAAAGTAGTTGAGGCTTTGAAAGAAAAAAATATTCGTGTTGAACTAGATGATAGAAATGAAAGCTTGGGTAAAAGAATACGTGCTGCCAAAGAAATGAAAGTTCCTTGTGTGATAGTGATTGGTGACAAAGAACGCGACTCAGGAAATTTAACTGTAGAAACACGAACAGAAAAAATAGAAAATATTTCTATTGAGGACTTTGCGAATAAAGTAGAGCAAGAAATAAAAAATAGAGTTTTAAACTAAAAATGTTATAATGCCACTATGAAAATTTTGGCGATCGAGACAAGTTGTGATGAGACAAGTGTTGCTTTAATAGAAAAACTTTCAGTAAATGTAGATATTTTTCAATACAAAGTTTTGTCGCACGAGACTATTTCACAGATAAATTTGCACCGAGAATTTGGTGGTGTCTACCCCACTCTTTCTAGACGAGAACATGAGAAAAACCTAATCCCCCTTTTGCATAAAGTTTTGAAAGACTCTGGGTTATTAAAAGAAAAAACTCAAAAAGAAAACTTGGAAAGTTTTGATTTCGAGATCTTAGAAAAACTTGGGAATAATATAGAATTGTTAGAGAGATATCCCGATCTAAAAGAAAATACTTTTGATTTTTTTTCCAAATATGAGTTAATAACCACCCCACCTAACCTCCCCTTAGTAAGGGGAGGAAACTCTGTTGATTTTATTGCCATAACAAATGGGCCAGGTCTCCCACCCGCTCTTTGGGTTGGAGTTAATTTTTCTAAAATTATTTCTATTTTGTTCGGACAGGAAAATAAACCAATCCCAATATACCCCATTAATCATATGGAGGGACACATAATCGGGGGGATTTCAAAACCCCACCTAGCCTCCCCTATAAATATGGGAGGAACAGAGCAAAAGAATATTTTAGAAATCCCAAAGATAAGCTATCCTGCAATTTGTTTGCTCATTTCCGGTGGACACACAGAATTGGTTTTATCAAAAGAATCAGGGAAATATGAAAAAATCGGTGAGACACAAGACGACGCAACTGGAGAAGCTTATGACAAAGTTGCTAGACTTTTAGGACTTCCTTACCCAGGTGGACCAGAGATCGGGAGACTTGCAAAGATAGGTCGAACATCCCCTGCACTCACTACGTTCGTGTCAACCCCCTTCAAAGGGGGAAATTCTCTCGAAGTACTTAATTTTCCTAGACCAATGATTCATTCTAAAGATTTAAATTTTTCTTTTTCTGGTTTGAAAACTCATATCCTTTATTTTGTACAAAACTATCTCAAAGAAAAAAAATTATTAGAACTTGATGAAGAGATAAAAATAAAAATTGCGACAGAGTTTGAGGAGTCTGTAAAAGATGTTTTAATCTATAAAACAAAAAAAGCCATAGAAGAAACAGGTGCAAGAAGTTTAGTGATAGGTGGTGGTGTTGCGTCTAACCAATATCTAAGAGAAAATTTTGAAAAGCTGTCAGAAGAGATGCAAATAGATTTGTATTACTCAGGAAAAGATCTTGCAACTGACAACGCCCTCATGATTGCCCTCACTTGTGCTAACCAAATAGAAAATGGATTGAAGCCGACAAAAGAATTCATTGCCATTGGCTCCAAAAACTACGAGTGGAATTAAAGAATTAATTTGTTTTTAAAAGTGTCCCTACAAAACTTGAGCCTGTGTCGAGTTGTTCGTATTCTAAACCAGATTTGTCTAGATCTTCTTTTAAACTTTCTTGTGAAGGTCTCAGGGACTGAAAAACAAGAAATTTATCCCCTCGTTTTACTCCCATTTTAGCTAATCTTTCTGGTACATTTTTTATTGTGTACCACACTTTAACTGAATCGTCAGTAACCATTTCCAAATTTTCATTCTCTGTGTTTACTCCTAATAATTTTAGTTTATTTATACCCATTACTTTAGCATCTTCGTTATAAATGGCAGTAAGTTTCGTCATATCAACTCTATTTCGTATTTGAGAATTTATAAAAATAAAACCCTTTTTACCTGCTATTCCAGACAATAGTTTTAAAATTTCTTGTGATCCAAAGTTTGAAAATGTTAGACCTAAAGATACAAATCTTTGCACTGTATTATTTTCCTTATTTAGAATTTGTTCCAATTCCTCAAATGAACAGTTCAGTGGCTTTGTTTCTAAATCAAACTTTAATCTCGCACTTTCAGCAGCTTTTTCTAAATAATATTTACTAATATCAACAGGTCTATAAATTATTTTCTTTCCTTGCCTACTTGCTTCTTCAAAAATGTACCTTTCTTTTCCCGCTGTTCCTGGACCAAGATCTATATATTCAAATTCGTCTGGTAATTCAACAACCAACTGCTCTGCTATATTTCTTAAATATTCATCTTCGGGCTTAGTGATTATTTCTGCATATGGACTTTCACCAGTCTGGATTTCTTCATATTGTGATTCTGATTCAGGTATATAAAGCAATAAAGAATCAGAAAAATCCCAAATACCAACACCATCTCTTTGTTCAATTTTTTTGATAGAGTTAAAGGCTCTTTCTACAAACCACTCCCTGTCATATTTTCCTTCCTTTCCGCTTTCTATTTTCACTAGCTCATTTTTAATTGGGTTTGGATTGTTCATAAGTTTAATAATTATAGCAAAAAAACTCTTGGTTTAGAAGAGTTTAGATTTATTATTTTAAATTATTCCAACGGTGATTTGGTAGACTTATAATATTCTTTTAACGAACTAAATTTATCTCCTTCGATTTTGTAAATACCCACTGACTCTAATTTTATTTTTAAATTTCTTTTTATATCAGTGAAAGTTGTGACATATTCTGCAACTGCTGTATTAGCCTCTTGATCTAAAAACAAAGAGGTCAATGAAAAAGATATATCCTTATGATTGTTTAAAACAGTTTCCTCCCAATATTTTTTTATTTCCGCGTGGCCAGTACAAGCAGCATAACCCGGCTCATAAAATTTCGCATCTTCCGTAAAAATTGACAATACCAAATCAGAATCTTGGTTTTCCCAAGCTTTACCGTAAATATTTATTAGATTTTCTACTTGGTTTTTTATCATTTTCTTTTTACTTAAATTTAAATCGAAAGTATTTTAACCTCGAAGTATGGTTGTCTATGACCATTCTTTTTATACCATCTAGACTTTGGCATATAACGGATAACATCTATTTTTGCATGTCTGTCGATCGCAACTATTTCGCCCTCTACTTTTCCACCTGTTGTAGGTTTACCAACTGTAGCATTTTCACCATCAGAAGTCATAAGAACTTCGTCAAAAGAAACTTTTGAGCCAACTGTAAAGTCACCAAGAATCTTTTCTATTTTAATATTTTTCCCTTCGTTTACTAGGTATTGTTTACCACCTGTTTTGATTACTGCGAATTTCATATAATTATTTTTAGTAAATTATATCACAGATTATAAGAAATGCAATAAAAACTAAAGGTGTCTCCTTACAGCGAGCAAACTACCACAAAAACCGATAATTATCCCAAAACCGAGGTTAAATCCTATGAAATACAGGAGGTTTTTCATATACCAGAGCATAAGGTTAAAACCTGAAAAAGAAAGCGTGTAGGGGGTCATTTCTCGAGCCAGGAAGTAGAGAACAAAGAGTGATAGAGTTCCACCTATTACCCCGGAACTGATACCCATCACCGTGGTTGGACCAACCATGAGCATTGTTGGTGCACCTACCAATTTCATAACTTTTATTTCTTCTCTGTCACTCTGAGTTGCAAATCGCAGTGCCAAATAAACGATAAATAGCAAAATAATAGAAGTGATAATTAAAATAATTGAAAAAATAATCTCACCTTTTTGGAGCATTCTCGCAAATCTATCTATGGCGACTTTATGGTTCTCGTAAGAAATATCCTCGATTGGTAAAACTTTTTCACTATCCTCACCATTGTAAGTGTTGTTAAGTTGTACAAGATCCTGGTCAATCTTTTCATAGTCAGTAGGATTTTTAGCAAAGACAACTATGGATGCCCCAAATGGGTTAGTACCAGTCTCCTCTAATGCGTCCATGGTTAATTCCTCGTCACTGTGTTTTTCTTTAAAAGCCTCTAGTGCCTGGTTAGGAGAAATGAATTCTATCTGATCTACATCTGGTCTCTCTTGTATTTGTGCAACAATCGCATCTATATCACTTTGGCTTGTTTTGCGGTCAAAGTAAACAACAATATTTAATTTATTTTCAAAATTTTTGATTAATTCTGTTCCCAAACCATAGGCGAAAAAGAATGTTCCTGCAAAAGAAATAATAATTGCAAAGAAAAGTGACAGCGGCAAAAAAATATGCATCATACGGAGTGATTTGGTAAATCCCGATTTCCAAACTCTTGTAAAATTTCTATAAAACTTCTTCATAATTTATTACTTTTGTTGACAGACTATGGTCAACATTTTTATGTTCGTCATAGATTACACCATGCTCACGTATAACAATTTTTCTGGCACCCTTTGCACTTTGTACCAAACGCTCATTGTGCGTGGTCATCACTATAGTAGTACCAAGAGAATTGATTGCTTGCAAGACTTGTAAAATTTCTTTAGCTGTTTCTTCGTCGAGACTACCAGTTGGCTCATCAGCAAGAATAACTTTTGGTCTTGCGATCAGAGCTCTGGCAATTGCGACTTTCTGTTTTTCTCCACCAGACAACTCATTGGGGAAATGGTCTTTTCTATGAGTTAGTCCTACAATATCTAAAACTTCCATCGTGTCTTTAAAAATATCTTCATCACTCTCACCCATCACCTCGAGAGCGAAAGCCACATTTTCATATGCAGTTTTAAAAGGTAATAATTTAAAATCTTGGAAAATTGCACCGAGATCACGACGATATTGTTTAAGTGTACCCCCCGACATCTTGTCCAAGTCGACACCCTCGTAAAAAACATCACCTTCGGTTGGGGACTCTTCGTTAATTATCAATTTTAAGAAAGTAGTTTTTCCTGACCCTGGCGCACCGGTTAATATCACAAATTCTCCTGGGTGGATTTCAATGTTTAAGTCTTTAAATACTGGGACATCTTTTTTGTAAGACTTGTGGACATTTTGGAAAGTTATCATATTGTGTCTGAGTCTAGCACATTCTCTATTTTTTTCCACTGATATTTTTTTCTAACTGTGGAAATTATTTATAGAGCGAGACTCCTACAACACCAATCATGATTATGATAATTGCCATAATTTGTTTGAGCGTCAATTTTTCTTTAAAAACCAGATAACCAGTAAGTGCCCCAACTGCCGGCCTCGCTCCAGTAATTGCCATAGTTAGTGGAACACCAATATTTTGTATTCCTAAGTTTGTACCTAGGTCACCAAAAGAGGCAAGTAAACCAATAAGAAAACCAATGCCTACTATGTTCTTAGGTATCTTCACTATGATCTTATCTTTTTCTATAATAAACAAATGAAATAAAGCAGCCAATAAAACACCAACTTCAATAAAAAATGATGCCTGGATGGGGCCGATATTTTTAGTAGAAAAACTCCATAAAAAATATCCAACTCCCCACAAGATTGATGCGATGATCGCATATAGAACTCCACTTTGGATTTTAAATAAACTAGAGTTTTTTAAATCAGAAAAGTTTAGAGACATTAACATCACTCCAGCCAAGAGAATTAAAACAAAAATCAGACCAATAATGGAAAGTTTCTGATTTAGAAACAAAAAAGAAAGTATAATTGGAAAAATGATACTCAAATCAATAATGGGAATGACAATTCCTGCTTTACCTAAACTTATGGATTTAATAAAAAAAACTAATGGTAAATATCCGTAAATACCAAATAAAATAGTAATAACAATCCAAGTTAAATTTGAAGTAAAAGTTCCAAAAAAAATATTTAAAGCAAACAAAAAAATTGATGAGGAAAAAGAAAGTAATATAGCACCTTTGATATACCCAACAGAGTTGCCAGTGATTTTGCTCAGTGCATTTGCTATTCCAAATCCTAGAGGTGCAAGTATCGCGTAAAACATAAAATTATTTTTTTAGTTTCTCGAGTATATCATAAAAGTTATCGGTTACTTCGTCAAAA
>CAYMOA010000007.1:29175-34236 GCA_964391935.1 uncultured Candidatus Saccharibacteria bacterium
TTATTTTTTTAGTTTCTCGAGTATATCATAAAAGTTATCGGTTACTTCGTCAAAATGATTTAAGTAAATATTTTTCTCAACATTAAAATCCTCATCACTCAAATCTTTTTTTCTATCAAGAATTCCTACTCGATACACCACAGAGTTATTCTTATCTAAAACCATTTTAGCATCAGAGATACCATCACCTACAAGTATAGAATTATTCTTTTTAGTTACTCCTTCTATTTCAAAAATACTTTCATCTTTGTTTTCAGAAGTTATGATTGGCTCTTTAAAATTAGTTACTTCCCCCGCTTCATTAAAAACTAATTCATTTATTATTATCTTAATATTAGAAAAATTTATTTTATGTTTATCAAGAAAAATTCTTACAGACTCACTTCCAAGCAAACCGGCAGAAAAAATAATGATTGAGATATTTTGATTAAAACAAAATTCTAAAAACTCTTTAACACCCTTTCTTAAAATTAAATTCTCTGAGGTTGCTATTTTATAAATTTTCTCTTTAGTTAATTTATAGTGAACTAGTAGGCATAAATGTTTTTCCCACCACTCGTGCATAAGTAAGCTTTTTTCTTGATGCGACAAGTCGTGACTTTTCTCAAATTTATAATAATGTTCAAAATTCGCTTGGGCTTGTTTTTTATATTCGTCCCCCAACATATCACTATTTCTCAAAAAAGAAATCATTGGCGGTGCGGGCTCACTATTAACTGGACCACTTACCGTACGATCAAAGTCCAAAACAATTTGTAAATTATCATATCCATCACTTACAATTTTATCTAGTTTATTTAATGCCATAATTTATTTTTTATTTATAGAAAAATTTCTATTCCACCGTTCAAAACCTCATCTACATTGCTAGTTTCAACATCTGTCCTGTGGTCTTTGACTAATTTGTATGGGTGAAGAGTGTAAGTGCGTATTTGACTTCCCCACTCTATAGCCTGAGCTTTATTAAAGTCTGGGGTATGACCTTTTTCTATTTCTTTTTGTAGCTCTTGGTTTAATAAATAAAGTTTACCCGCGAGTTCCTCTAATGCGAGTTCTTTATTTTGTGCCTGACTTCTTTCAGTCGAAATATTTACGCGAAGTCCAGTCGGAATATGTTTTATCTGTACTGCCGTTTCTCTTTTGTTAACGTTTTGACCTCCCGCCCCACCTGATTTGGTAAAGTTAATTTCTAGATCTTTTTCATTCATTAGTGTTTTATCAAAACTTTCTTTTTTGAGTTTAGGGAGAACTTCTACATAAGAAAAACTAGTTTGACGGATTTCCTTTTTTCCAAAAGGAGAAAGACGAATAAGTCTATGAACTCCAGTTTCATTTTTTAAAGTTTTAAAAATGTCCTTACCAACAATTTCAAAAGAAATACTTTTTATGCCTCCAACACTATTTTCATTTTTATCTAAAAGAAAAATCGACCAGTTTTTTTTCTCGCAAAATTTATTGTACATTTCAAAAAGCATTCTGGTCCAATCCTCGGCATCGTCCCCTCCTGCTCCAGTAAAAATATTGATTATTGCCCCACCTTTTAATATTTCTTCTTGTTTACGAAGCTCTGTTTTAAACTCTTCATATTTTTTTATTTCTTCTTTGGCTTTTTCTGGATCATTCCAAAAATCATCCTCACTCATTTTTTTTTCCAAGTTTTCTATAAGTTTTTTCACATCAGACATAATCTTGTATATTCTATCACAGATAGAGTCCAAACCTGACAAAAGTTAAATAAAAAATAATTAATCCCCAAATAATAAGTACGACCAAAACAATTTGTAAAATATGTGCCAAAACAATGTGGTGAACTTTTTTACTATGTGGGTCGATATTAAAAAAAGTTTTTAAAATTTTCTCAATCAACAATATCTCAGCCAAGTAGTACCAGAACATAAAAAAGAATTCTATAATTATTTGCATAAATGTATTTTATAACACAACATCTCGCTCTAGTTGATTGAAAAGCACATCAGTATTTACAAGTCCTAAATACTGTTTTACATATGCATATACATCATTTGGGATACGCTCTTGTGGGTATTTCTTTTCTAGATTTCTTATTCTCTTCAAGATCTCTTCTTTCCATCTCTCTAATACTTTAAAATTAATTTCTAATTTATTTCCTATTAATAAATTTAAATAAACTACTATATTTGAAAAAGAAAATATTTTACCATGGTCAATAAGCATATTATTTACCGAGTCACAAAGTTGCTGCAATTTTCTAAAAGGTATCTTTTCTTCCAGAATGATTTTCTTAAAAGAGATTGCTACTTCACTATTTAAATCAATACCATTATCACGAAAAAAAGTGTTGAGTTTTTCTGTAACGGCAACTGGTTCTGCTTCTTGTGGCGTTTCATTAGTCATATACATTAAAATTAATCAATCGAAATAACCAAGCCGCATTTTTCTCGAACTTCCTGCATTTTATCTTTTGCAATTTTTTTAGCTTTAAGAGCTCCGGCTTTTAATACTTCAAAAACATATTCGTCAGTGATTTTATTTCTCTTTTCTCGCATAGGTGATACAAAGGAAATTATTTTTTCTGCCAACTCTTTTTTTAAATCTCCATAGCCAACACCACCATCCTCAAACTTTTTTCTAAAAATTTCTATATCCTCACCTGTTGCCAGAACTTTGTAAATATTAAAAATATTACTTTCATCAGGATTTTTTTTGTCTGCTGGAAGTAGTGAGTCTGTTACCACGCTCATACAAATTTTTCTTATTTCTTCATCACTAGCAAAAAGTGGGATGTGGTTTTTATAACTTTTCGACATTTTACGACCGTCTATCCCAGGTACAATAGCCACATCTTTTTTTATATAGTCTTCTGGTAGTTTGAAAGTTTCGCCATATGCATTGTTAAATTTTTGTGCAATATCTCGAGCATACTCGATATGTTGTTTCTGATCTTGACCCACAGGCACAAAGTCAGGTGAATAAAGTAAAATATCTGCAGCCATAAGTATCGGATAAGTAAAAAGACCTACTGTTGGCTCTTTGCCGTTTTGTAAGGCATCCTTGTACGCATGGGCTCTTTCCATGTATGGAACGGTTACAAGGCAACTAAATATCCAATTTAACTCAGAGTGTTCTGCAATATCTGACTGTGCAAAGAGTGTTGTCTTTTCCGGATCAAGACCACAAGCTATATAGTCTTTTACAACTTCAATAGTATTCTGGTAAAGTTCTTTCCCATTTTGTACAGAAATTAAAGCGTGAAGATTTGGGATAAATGCAAGGACTTCAGTGTCTGAGTTTTGCATTTCTACAAATTGTTTGATAGCACCAAAATAATTTCCAAGATGTGGAGCACCGGTTGGTTTTACACCACTGAGCATTCTTTTTTTCATATGTCAAAATTATATCACAATTCTCTACTATATATTACCGCACATTTTTACTATCTTTTTTCCTCAGTTACTTGTAGTTCAATTCCTGATTGTGTCTCTGTGTGATCATCTGGATAAAATCCATACCAAAGCTCTTCCTCAGAGATTGACTCGAACCATCCTAGTAAATCATTTTCTTTTAAAAATTTTTTAAAATCTTCCTCACTTACTGTATATACTTCAAAAAAAGTATCCATTTTATTTAGTAGCTCTAAACCATTATCATTTAAATCATTTTGGTTTTTTTCTAATGTGTTTTCTAAAATTTTTTCTTTTAGACTAACTGTTTCTAAAATAGCTTTTCTTTCTTTTTCAGATTTAGCCAGTCTGTACTTTTTTGATAAATCTTCTAAGATCAAATCTTTTCTTCTTATGTGTATACTAACAAGATTCTTGTTTCTAATACTTGTTATTCTTTGAACTGCATGCCTTCTAGCCGCACGATTTAGTTTTATTTTCATTTTACCCTCTCTTTAAAACGATTTTATTTTATTAATATTACAACCCCTCTTTTTTTAACTGTTCTAATAAATCTTTAGATTTTTGCGAAAGGTATTTTGGAGTGTTTAGATTGATATCAATGACCAAGTCACCTACTCTGCCAGATCTTTTCATTCCCTTGCCTTTTGCGACAATTTGTTCTTTTGGATTTTGCATTTGCGGTATTTCTATTTCTAGATCTTTATTTTGCAAATCTTTAATTACAATTTTGTTTCCTAAAATTATATCAGTTAACTTTAAATCTATTTTTGTGTATAGATTTAGTCCTTTTCTCACAAATTTTCTGTCACTTTGCACACGAATTATAACATATAGGTCACCACTTTCGCCACCAGTCTCTCCCTCACCATAACCACGTAGGACAAGCTGCTCTCCGTCTTCTACACCTTCTGGTACAGGAAAATTTATTTCTTCTTTCTTTATTTTTAGTCCTTGACCTTTACAGTCGACACATTTTTGTTCTGCAATTTTACCTTCCCCATCACAGTCTGGGCAAACAGCTTGTTGTTGAAAAGCACCAAAAATTGTTTTTTTTGTTGTATTAATTACTCCCTTACCCGCACATTTTTTACAGTCAGTTTTTTTAATTCCTGGCTTGGCACCTTCTCCATTACAGGTATCACATTTTGCATGTCTGTTATAAACAATTTTTTTATTTATTCCGGTATAACTTTCTGCCAATGTTACCTCGATCATGATTTGCAAATCATCACCTCTTTTAACTCTCGATCTTCCTCCACTTCTTTGTTGTCCACCAAACATATCGAAAAAGTCTCCCATATCTCCGAAATCAAATTGGAAACCTGCATTGCCATTTTGGAAACCCGAAAAATCAAAACCTTCGAAGCCTTGTCCACCCTGACCATAATGAAATCCTCCAGCTCCATTTGCGCCTGCTCCCGGGTTAGTTCCAAAGTTGTCAAAATGTGCCCGCTTTTTATCATCGCTCAAAACTTGGTAAGCCTCATTTATTTCTTTAAATTTTTTGTCATCGCCTTTATTTTTATCTGGGTGGTGGAGATGAGCAAGCTTGTAAAAAGCTTTTTTAATTTCTTCTTTACTTGCTTTTTTTTCTACACCTAAAATTTTATAGTAGTCTTTCATGTTGGTTAAATTAAACTAGACTACAATATATATTTTTTTTCTCTAAAGTCAAGTA
>CAYMOA010000008.1:0-1280 GCA_964391935.1 uncultured Candidatus Saccharibacteria bacterium
TTATTTGTTTCTGCAACACCAGGAAAATGGGAAATAGAAAACTCCGATAAAGTTGTCGAGCAAATCATCCGTCCAACAGGACTTATCGATCCACAGATTGATGTCAAACCAGTATTGCCTACAAACGGGAAAACTTCTATTGGTGTGAGTGGAAAGAAGATAACCCCTTCCGCCCTTCGGGCACCTTCCCAAGGGAAGGAGGCTCGAGCTCTAATACTTTATAAATATAATAAAGAATTAGTAACTGTTGCAAAACAAAATAGAAAGAACCCCACAAAAGCAGAATCGACATTTTGGAATATTGTAAAACAAGACAAAACAGGATTTGATTTTACTCGACAAAAACCTATTGGGAATTTCATAGTTGATTTCTTCAGTAATGAATTAAAATTAGCCATAGAGATTGATGGTTCTTATCATTCTGAAAATGGTTACAAAGAAAGAGATGAAGAGAGAACAAAATATTTAGAAAGTTTAGGAATAAAAGTAATTAGATTTTCAAACGAGGAACTAGATAATAAAAAAATAAATTATATTTATCTGAAAGGTATCTTTTCCCAAAGAAAATTAGAACTTGAAAATCCTTCCCTTGGGAAGGTGTCGAGCGAAAGCGAGACGGAAGGGGTTGTACTAAGTATTAGTGATCAGTTCCCCAACTATCCTGGACAAGTGGAGGACTTTATCGCTGAGACGGTAGAAGCGGTGAAAAAAGGTGGCAGAGTTTTAGCAACAACTCTAACTAAAAAAATGGCCGAGGACCTAGCAAACTTTTTAAAAGAAAGAAAGATCAAAGCCGAATATCTACACAGTGACATAAAGACAATTGAGAGAATCCAAATACTTACAAAGTTTAGACAGGGAGTGTTTGATTGTTTGGTTGGTGTTAACTTGCTCCGTGAAGGTCTCGATTTACCAGAGGTATCACTAATAGGAATTCTTGACGCAGACAAAGAAGGTTTTTTGCGTAGCGAAACCTCATTGATTCAAACTATCGGTCGTGCAGCTCGAAATGTTTTGGGTCGGGTGATTTTGTATGCCGATGTGATGACAGGAAGTATGGAGCGTGCGATAGGTGAGACCAATAGAAGAAAAATTATTCAAGAAGAATATAATAAGAAAAATGGTATCACACCAAAAACTATTTTAAAATCTATAAATGACATCACGGCGGGGATCGAAACTATTCAAAAACAAACAGCTCACAGTGAGGCCATGCTCGAGATGAAGTTGTCTGGAAAGAAAGCCTCAACACTTCTTAAACAAAAAGAAAAAGAAATGCG
>CAYMOA010000008.1:1380-31644 GCA_964391935.1 uncultured Candidatus Saccharibacteria bacterium
AGTTGTCTGGAAAGAAAGCCTCAACACTTCTTAAACAAAAAGAAAAAGAAATGCGGGTAGCTGCGAAGGAACTTGATTTCGAAGTCGCAGCGATTCTTCGTGATGAAATAAAGGAGTTGCAAAAAATGATCGAGAACTCAAAAGATAAGAGTGACAAGTAGAAGTTTTGTGCTAAACTTTTTTTATGTTAAAAGTTTCTGATTTTTTTGGAGAATTAAAACTGCGTCGTGACTCTCACGTTGCAGACTTTGGTTGTGGTGTGGGGGAAAATGCAAAAGTACTTTCTGAGCTGGTAGTCGATGGGAAAGTTTTTGCTATTGATGTGCATAAAGATTTACTTGACCATATCGAAACGGATATTTTAAAAGAAAAGAAAAAACAAGAGAAGGTGAATTTAGAATACAAAGATGGTCACGTCGTTGACAATATTTTATATCAAAATATTGTGCCTGTGTGGGGAGACTTTGAGGAGTTGGAGGGGACACGACTTCGAGACGACTCCATAGATGCGATTTTGATTTCTAATACATTCTTTTTATTACAACACAAAAAAGTGTGCATAATGGAGATGAAAAGAGTTCTTAAAAAATATGGGAAAATACTTTTTGCAGATTGGCATACCCATCTGGGTAACTCTGTTACCCACAAAGCAAGTGTTTTAAATGAAAAAGATATTGAACAAATGTTCACAGAATTTGGTTTTTCTGTTTACCCGAGAATCCTCCGAGATAATCACCACTTTGTATTATTGATTGAAAAAAGATAAAAGTGATATATACTATTTTCTATGAACGAAAGTAGCCAAGGAAGTTTTCAGAAAATTTTTATGATCGCTGGGTTTATTTTAGGAGTACTGGGGATTTTTGTTTTCTCCATTTCCCAGTTTGGAAAGACCAATGTCGACCCTAACATGACTGGTAATATTTTAATATGGGGGACTTTACCGGCAGAGAAAATGAACCAGATAATGTACGAGTATTCTCAAAATGCAAAAACTTATTCTGTAACTTATCAAGAAATCCCAGAAGACAAATTCATCAATCGTTTTATCGAGGCCAGTGCCAATGAGCAGGGTCCTGATCTGATGATCCTTCCAGAAAATGTGATTGTACCTATAAAAGGTTTCGTCTTTCCTTTTGATCAAAATATTATTTCTGAAAAAACTTTTAAAGACATGTATGTTCGCTCGACTTATAAATATTTTGCACCAACCGGAGTTTTTGGTTTTCCGATTGCCATCGACCCACTGGTCATGTATGTAAATACTGACATTCTTACTAATGCTGGTTTTACTCGACCACCAACTTCTTGGGGTGATATTCCACTTTATGTGTCACGAGTTCTTGGTTTTACAAGTACAGATAATAATAATGTGCAGCGTGCGATAGCTCTCGGTTCACTAAACAATATTTTACACAATAGAGAAATTCTCCTCACACTTTTAATGCAGTTAAAAAATAATGTTATAGAAAGAAGTTTTGCAGAAAAGCAAGAAAAAGAAAAAATTGTTTACGAAGAAAAATTTGAGTCAGTGCTTGGTTTAGCCAATGAGGAATTAAAAATTAAAAATGACGCACTTGCGGAACAAGTTTTTGTTTTCTTTACTTCATTTGTCAATCCAAATATAAAAGAAGCTTATACCTGGAGTAAAAAAGCACCCGTAGACAGAGATCTTTTTGCATCTGGAAATCTCGGCCTATTTTTTGGTTTTGCAACTGACAAGTCTTACATAGATATTAAAAACCCACACCTTGCTTATGAGTTGGCATTGGTACCAAGTCCAAAAGGTCCAACTTCGGAGTTTCGGAATACATCTTATGCCCGACTTTATTCTGCATCTATGTCATTGCGAACAAAGAAATCGGAGTTAGCTTTTAAAGTTTTGCAAGATATTTCTTCAAAAGATATTACTGATAAAATAATTGCGAGTTATGGTTTGGCTCCTGCCAGACAAGATGAGTTATATGTTGAACAAAAAGACCCAGTAAAAGATATTGTTTATAGGTCAGCCGATAGAGGTGATATTGTTATGGAACCTATCCCAAATTTGATTAATACAGTTTTTGGCGGGATAGTTGATGCTATATCAGGCTCACGTCAGACACCAAGTGAGATTATTAAAAATGCCGAGTCAGAACTATCTAGACAGCTAAAGTAATAGATAACCACCAGACATTCTCTCTCATTTTTCTTTACCCCAAAGGGGCCCTACAAAAAACTCAATAGAAAGTCTGGTGGTTCTTTCAAAGATAGTTTATACTAAGAATATGTCTCAAATAAAAAAGATAAAAAATATTTTTGCACACGCAAGTTTTCTGGTAATTGTATTTTCATCTTTCAACTCAGTTAACGCTCAAAAACTTTTTGGTTTTAATGATCCACCTGGTTGTGGTGGTGATACATTCCTGCCCAACTTGGTGATCTGTGGACGCAACCCACAAGTAGCTTCTGCAGGCGAAGGAGGACAAACTTGTTTACAATACACCAAACAATGCAATCTCGGTGACATGGTAGAAACAGGGCAGAGAGCTCTGGTATGGATAATTTCTATTGCTCTTTTGATAGTTCCCTTGATAGTAATGTACTATGGGGCTATGATAATTTATGAGCAACAGTGGCATGGAAATATCGATTTGATCAAAAAATATAAAGACAGAATTTTTGAAATTATTTTATATTTTATCTTGATGTTGTCAGCCTGGTTAATAGTAAAACTTGTGATAGATGTCTTTCAGGTAAATGATGACGCCGGGAGAGTTCCTATATTTCTGATCGATGATGCAGGGAACTCGGTAAAAGTAAAAACTTTTAATACTAATCAATAAATATAAGTATTACTATGTTTCTATTTTTCTGATAGACTTATGATTATGAAAAAAATATTATCTCACATTTTAGCTTTTACTATACTTTCTCTCCCTCTTTTTGCTCAGGCTGCGGTTGGTTTGCAAAACCCATTAAAAGGGGTCAACTCTATTTCGGAGCTTATCCTCATTGTCACTCGAGTAGTTCGTTATATTGCTATTCCATTTGTTGTACTTGCTATTATGTATTCTGGTTGGCTTTATGTCTGGGGTTCTGTCAAAGGTGGTGGAGCTGGGGAAATTAAAAAGGCTCATGATGCACTTTGGTATACTGTAATTGGTGCATTTATACTACTTTCTGCAGAACTTATTGCTTTAGTAATGAGAAATACAATTGACAGCTTAACAAAATAACAAAATTTATTTGACACTTGTAAAAAAATGTTACTTGACAGATAGGGGGGGGTATGTGATAGGATGCAAATATCAGACCTGCGGGATCGTTCCAAAGGCTGATCAACTGCCAGAAAGGCAGGTGATATAAGTGTCTGACAAGACCAAGAACCACGACGTTGTTCACACTGAGAGTAGTAAGGACCGCTATGGCAACTCCGTAGCCACGGTTGTTCTTGCTGATGGACGTGTCGGCAGCGGAGACGATTTCCATTGGGTTGGTAAAGGTGGTGGTGACTCGGAAGCAATTTCGAACGCCATTACCGATGCCCGATCCAAGGACGTCCCTGAGAAGTAACGACGAGTCGGCGACGACTTGAAGTTACTTCGGGCTCTCAAGCGGTGCAAACTGCTTGAGAGCCTATTTTCTTTGGGGAAAACTTTTTCTTTTTATCACGTCTGGTATATACTTAACACATTATGATAAAAAAAGGAAAAATATTTTGCAAAGATCTTAACCTAACAGATTCCCATGCTTGTGAAAAGGAGTTTGAATTCGATGTTGACGAGCAAAATATTAAAGAATCTGTAGTGACCCTTTCACCTCAAATTAAATCTCATTTAAGGGATATAGTTGATGAAGAAACTTTAACAAAAATAAATGAAGATCTTGTAGAAAAGATTATTATTGCGAGTGCTTCCAAAGTAAGATTAGTTTAATATGATAAAGGGAGAAGGGTTAATTGGTTTACTGTATGCACTAAAAGATTTGATAAATACTTTTGCAATGATGATAATTACGGGTGTAGCGGTAATTGCTTTTTTCTGGGTCATTGTACAGTTTCTTGGTAATAAAATTGGATGGTTTAAAGGAGGTAAAAGTGGCTGGTTATCATCAGGTAGTGAAGTCAAACCGGGTATGATTATGTACGCAGTATTTATTTTATTCGTAATCCTCGCAGTTTACTCACTAATCGGTTTGACTGCTGCTATATTTGGGGTAAACTCTTCACCAAGTGGAGGATTAATTGTAAGATAATAATGCTAAAAAAAATATTTAAGAAAAATAAAATAAGTAAAAAAAATAATACTGGTTTTTTTTCTAAAAATATTTATTTAAAAACCTATCTTTTAGGTATAGGATTATCATTTTTCTTTATCCCATTTTTTGCTTATGCAGCGACAACATATACACAAGATTTGTTTGGGATATTTGAATATGTAAAAGATATTATTGATGATATTGTTCTTTGGCTTTTTACAACCGGAGCCGTTTTATTTTTTCTTGGAACTCTTGCTTGGAGATTGTATGAACTCAGTCAAGGCAAGTTAAAAGATAAAAGTGATACAAATAAATATATTTTATATGGTCTCATAGCACTCACTCTCATGTTCACTTTTTATGCAGTGATTGGTCTGATTGCTGTAACTTTTGGGATCCGTATCGGTATTCCACAGTTTTTTGGTGGACAAGATGGCCTGACACCAGGTTCGGGAAATGTTCAGAGGAGTTATAGTGTGATTAGGTAATATCTAGAAGAATTTGTCAAAATGTGGTAAAATAGATTGTTTAAAACTTTATGAAAAAAGAAGAGGGTAAAAATAAACATCAGGTAAAAATAGATGGGGATAAAATTGTGATCAAAGGTGCGCGTACTCACAATTTGAAAAATATTGATTTGGAAATACCACGTAACAAGATGGTTATTTTTACTGGCCTTTCCGGGTCAGGAAAGTCTTCACTGGCTTTTGATACTATTTTTGCTGAGGGACAACGTAGATATGTAGAAAGTCTTTCACCCTATGCACGTCAATTTTTAAATCAACTGCAAAAACCTGACGTCGATGAGATATCAGGTCTTTCGCCAGCTATTGCTATTGACCAAAAAACCAGAAGCAATAATCCACGCTCAACAGTGGCTACCATTACAGAAATTTATGACTATTTGCGTGTACTGTATGCGCGTGTTGGACAACCACATTGTATAGAGTGTGGGGAGAGAATACAGAAACTTTCTAACGAAGAGATAATAAATATTATTGAAAATAAAATTGTTGAGAGTAGAAAACCCCACCTAACCTCCCCTTTAAAAAGGGGAGGAAAAGTGCAAAAAGTTTTGGGAGTTGAGTTTTCTACTGACAGTGTACAGATATTATCACCGATTGTGCGGGGTAGAAAAGGAGAATATTATCAACTGCTTTATGATATGTTGGGTAAAGGTTATACCGAGGCTGTAGTTGATGGTGAGAAACACAATTTACGTGAGAAAATAATTCTCGAGAAAAATAAAAAACATAATATCTCAGTTCTTGTAGACTCGATAGGTATAGATGAGATTTTAAAAAAAGGTAAAGATGCCAAAACTAGACTGAGTGAGTCTATCGAACATGCCATACACGAAGCCAACGGACTCGTAGAGTTTATGTTGCACGGAGAGTCTATAGTTTTGTCCAACCAGTTTGCTTGTGCTCACTGTGGTTTTTCTTTTCCAGAAGTTGAGCCGCGTTTGTTTTCATTTAATTCACCTTATGGAGCATGTCCCACTTGTAATGGTCTCGGTGTAAAATATCTGGGGGCACTAGATCCTTGTGAGGATTGTGAAGGAAAAAGACTCCGAAAAGAAGCTTTAAACGTGTTTCTTGTTAACGGAGAAACGAAAAGAAATATTGTAGAAATTACAGACTTATCAATCGAAGATGCGAAAAACTTTTTTGATACTTTGCATTTGACTGACAAAGAAATGGAAATTGCCAAAGTCGTTTTGCGAGAAATTTCTGCTCGTTTAGTTTTTCTTCTTGACGTTGGCTTAAATTATTTAACCTTAAACAGAAAAGCCGATACCCTTTCTGGTGGCGAGGCCCAGCGCATTCGCTTAGCTTCACAACTGGGGTCACAACTCGTTGGTGCACTTTATGTTCTCGATGAGCCAACAATTGGTCTGCATCAACGTGATAATGAAAAACTTATCAATACACTTTTAAAATTGCGAGATTTAGGAAATACTATTTTAGTAGTAGAACATGATGAAGACACAGCTTTTGCCTCAGACTTTTTAGTAGACATCGGTCCTGGTGCGGGAGTGCATGGTGGACATGTGGTAGTTGCAGACTATTTAGAAAAACTTTTAACTGACAAAACAAATAAATCAAACTCGATAACACTTTCTTATTTGCGAGAAGAAGAAAAAGTTTATGTTCCCAAAGACCGTCGGGTCAGAGGAATGGGAGAACTAGTAATTAAAAATGGAAACGCATTTAATATTCAAAATTTAAATACCAAAATCCCACTTGGGAAAATGGTTGGTATCACTGGTGTATCCGGCTCTGGTAAGTCGACCTTGATGTACGAAATAATTAATAGAAATCTAGAAGCGAAACTCGAAAGAAAACTTCGTACCGCAAAAACATATAATGCTGACTTTTTTGGTGGTGTAGAAGAAAATTTATCTCGCGTGATTTTGATTGATCAATCCCCGATCGGGAGAACCCCCCGAAGTAACCCAGCAACTTACACAGGTATCTGGACTCCAATACGTGAGCTATTTGCAGAAACTGCTGAGGCAAGGGTGCGAGGTTGGTCACCAAGTCGCTTCTCGTTTAACGTGCCTGGTGGACGCTGTGAGGCTTGTCAGGGTAATGGAGAGATCGCGGTTGAGATGCACTTCCTACCAACCGTTTATGTGCAGTGTGATGTGTGTTTAGGTAAAAGATTTATGAAAGAGACTTTGGATGTAAAATTTAAAAATAAAAGTGTTTATGAAATTTTAGAAATGACGGTTGAAGAAGCGGAAAAGTTTTTTTACGATATCCCGACTATTCACGATCGCCTCGATACACTGATGCAAGTAGGTCTAGGGTATTTAAAACTTGGACAAAGTGCAACAACACTTTCTGGTGGTGAAGCTCAACGTGTGAAAATTTCATCTGAGCTTTATCGTCCACACACCGAGCGAACCATTTATTTGTTGGATGAGCCAACAGTAGGTCTGCACTTTGAAGATGTCCGTAAACTTATCGATATTTTAAATAAGTTGGTGGACAAAGGAAACTCAATTGTTGTTATTGAACATAACTTGGACGTTATAAAGTGTTGTGACTGGTTGATAGATATCGGTCCAGAGGGAGGTGTTGGTGGTGGAAAAATTGTTGCGCAAGGTACACCAGAACATGTCAGTGGAATTGCGGAGTCACATACGGGTAGATATTTGAAGAAAGTACTAAAACGCGATAGACTAAAGTGATGGAAATACCAAAACCAATATCCGACTGGGTAAGAAATTTTACAGAAAGTCATAACAAGAGAGTTTTAGATGGAACCTCGAGAGATAGAGTTATCCCTGTTAATCTTGAACAAGATTTAAAAGGATTGGAAACAGTATTGAATACTAGAAGGTTTAAACAAATTGCATCAAGATTAAAATCGACTTATGAAAGAACTGTGCTAGGTAGAGAATTTGTACACGGGTTTGTTCTGTTTGGATCATTTGCAAACTTTATTTTTAAGCAAGATAGTGATATTGATATTTTGATTCTTGTTAATGAACCTGAAATTCAAGTGGGTAATAGATTTGAAGTACAAAATGCACATATAGTTACTAAAAGTTTTGACTTAAAGAGTATTAAAGATCTGAATAGCTTAATGTCAGAAGTGGCAATTGTAGTTTTTATTTTGTCTGGTATCCCATTTGGAGAAGAGATGATCGATTTGCAAAAATGCTTGTTAGATTTTTTAGAAAAACTACCTCCTGATGATTTGAAAATTGTCTGGCCAACTGTTTATGAAATGATTCGACAAACACAAAATGCATCACCCGTAAACACGAACTTATCGGAGAAATATACTCTTATAAAACCAAAACTTACTTTACAAGAATACAAAGATGAGTGGGAGAAAAAAATTAATTGGTCTAGGAGGTTTTGTCAGGAAAATCAAATTCAATTTTAAAAAGAAAAGTCACTGACAGAAAATTTTGCCAGTGACTTTTTATCTCAGCTTGGGACCCAAGGGATTGTCAGAAGTGAAAGGCCTAGACCAAGAAAGAAGGGGAAAAGATACCTTTTACTCTGCTGTAACATTTTCCGCATCGGATTTCCTTTTCCAATTTCTTCTACTTGTAACAAGACGAGAGAATGAATACTAAAATACAAAACTTTTTGTTGGATGATATGTGTGCTATCATCTTAATCATACAGTTCAACCAGGTGATAATCTTTATGGAAAAATCTGGTTTCCCAAAATATTCGGATATCGTTTTGGTTTGTCCGGATGTAAAATTAAAAATAATGGGACATTTCAATGAATGGGTTTTTGGCTCCCGTCAAAACTGGGAGCCTTTTTTGAAATTTATAGAATATTCTGACACAGAATTTACAATTTGCAATATTTATCTCATCGTTTTTTTGTAGTATAATTTGGTCATGAATTCTCCTGAAAATAAAAACATTATAACTTCTAGAAAAGAAGATTTTTCACAGTGGTATCTGGATGTGATTCGCGAAGCGGACTTGGCGGAAAACTCGGCTGTCAGAGGCTGTATGGTTATCAAACCATATGGCTACGCAATCTGGGAAAATATCCAAAAAATTCTTGATACTGAATTTAAAAAAAGAGGAACACAAAATGCATATTTTCCACTTTTAATCCCGTTAAGTTTTTTGGAAAAAGAAGCGGAACATGTTGAGGGTTTTGCAAAAGAGTGCGCCGTAGTGACTCATCACCGATTAGAGTCAGTAGATGGAAAACTTATTCCAAGTTCTAAATTAGAGGAACCATTTGTAATACGTCCGACTTCGGAAACGGTGATGTATGATACATTTTCTAAATGGATAAGATCTCACAGAGATTTGCCACTTATAATCAACCAATGGTGCAATGTTTTTAGATGGGAAATGCGAACCAAACCTTTTTTGAGAACCTCTGAATTTCTCTGGCAAGAAGGCCACACAGCGCACTCTACAAAAGAAGAAGCGGAAAGTAAAACCATGGAAATGTTAGAAGTGTATCGAAAATTTGCAGAGGAATATCTAGCTATATCTCTTTTTACTGGAAGAAAAACTGAGAGTGAAAAATTTGCCGGTGCTGACTTTACTACAACTATCGAAGCCATGATGCAAGATGGTAAAGCTCTACAGTCTGGGACTTCTCATATGCTAGGGCAGAATTTTGCAAAAAGTTTTGATGTTTCATTTTTAAATGAAAATGGTGAAAAAGAATATGTCTGGCAAACAAGTTGGGGACTTTCTACGAGAATTATTGGCGCTCTCATCATGTCTCATTCTGATGATAAAGGTTTGGTTATGCCACCAAAAATTGCCCAATACCAAACAGTGATTATCCCTATTTATGGAAATGATGAAGAGAGGAAAATTGTTTTAGAAAAAGTAGAAAAAGTTAAATCCGAACTCGAATCAAAAAACATTACTTATAAAGTTGATGACAGGGAGGGGCGACCTGGTTTCAAATACTTTGAATGGGAAAGAAAAGGTGTTCCTTTGCGTATAGAAATAGGTCCAAAAGATGTTGCAAAAAATTCTGTTGTAGTTGTTGAAAGATTGGAAGGTAAAAAAGATTTTGTTTCTGATGAAAATATAATTACTTTTATTAAAACTTCTTTAGAAAATATCCAAAACACTTTATTAGAAAATTCTAAAAAATTTAGATTAGAAAATACCAGAGAAGTTGCAGACTATGGAGAATTTAAAAAAGTTATAGAAACAACACCTGGATTTATTTTAACTCATCTATGTTTAGATAGAACATGTGAAGAAAAGATCAAAGATGAAACAGGTGCAAGTAGTCGATGTATTCCATTTGAAAATGGTTTAGGAAATAAAGGTCAGTGTATCTATTGTGGAAAAGATGCTCCAAATAAAGTTTTGTTTGGAAAAGCATATTAAAAAATAATTATATGGCAAAAAGTTTTTTAGACAGATTTGGGAATGATATCGGAATAGACCTGGGAACAGCAAACACCTTGGTGTATTTAGGTGGAAAGGGAATAGTGATAAATGAACCATCAGTAGTCGCAGTGAACACCAAAACTAATTCTGTGATTGCTGTAGGTCGTGTTGCCAAAGACATGCTCGGGAAAACACCAGCTCATATAAAAGCTGTGCGCCCAGTTCTTGATGGGGTAATTTCTGATTTTGAAATTGCTGAGGAAATGATCGGTTATCACATCCGAAAAGCTAACTCGATGCATACAAAGTTTCTCGGTCCACGAGTGGTTGTGGGTGTACCGAGTGAGGTTTCTGAAGTTGAGTTAAAGGCGGTGCATGACGCTGCCATCTCCGCAGGAGCGAGAAAAGTTTTTATTGTTGAGGAGCCAATGGCAGCTGCAATTGGTCTCTCGCTTCCCATTAATGAGTCTACTGGGTCGATGGTTATTGATGTTGGTGGAGGTACAACTGATATAGCGGTGATAGCTTTGTTTGGTATCGTATATTCAAAATCATTAAAAATTGCAGGAGATAGATTTAACCAAGATATTATTGATTATTTAAAAAAAGAATACAAAATGATTGTTGGAGAAAAAACTGCAGAAGAAATAAAAATATTAATAGGTACAGTTATCCCAGATGGAAAACTTTCTATGAATGTGCGTGGTCGCGACATGTCAACCGGACTACCAAAAGAAATATCTATTTCCGATTTTGATTTTAAAAAAGCCATCGAGGTATCTCTTGTTGCATTAGTAAATGGTATTAGAGAAGTTGTCCAAAAAACCCCACCAGAAATCCTGAGTGACATCGTGAATTCCGGTGTATACTTGACCGGCGGCGGAGCTTATTTGCGAAGACTTGCGGACTATATTTCACAAGAACTTAAAGTCCCAGTTCTCGTACCAGAAGACCCGATGTCCCTGGTTGCCAAGGGCTGTGGGAAAATCTTAGAGAATACAGAATATTTCCAAGAAGTTCTCAGAGACGCATAAAAAATGTTAATGATTTGTGTTATGTATGTATTACTCATTCCCCGCGGTGCGGGGAATCCTGGTTGTAAAAGAAATTAAAAAATGTTAATTAAAAAAGAAAATAATAAATTTAAATATCTGAAACTTTTTACTTTTTTACTTTTTTTAAGTGTGGTTTTTATTTTCCGAACCAAGATAATTGATTTCTTTTTTCTAAGCTACCAAAACTTTTTTACAAACACATATGCTGGAGTTTTGACTCCAGACGAATACCAGGAGTTAGCAAGTCTGCGGGTAGAAAATAAAATATTAGCCGACGAAAATAAAAAAATCAGAGACGAGTTTTCTGTAGGTATTATCGACGAGTCGAGGGCGCCAGTTTATATGTTACTGAGCGAATCTTTTATTTATGGAGATTTTTATGTGAGTTTACCAATTGATAAAACACCATATATCGGTATGAATATTTTTTCTAGCGGCAATGTAGTGATAGGCCAAGTCTCGGAAATATTAACTAGTTCACTGCGTGTGAAAAAACTTGGGCAAGGAAAAAGTTTCATAGCAAATAGTTTAGAAAACGAAGAATCTTTAGAATTACAAAGTATCGGATCAGGTTTGTATTTTGGAAAAGTTTCTGGTGGAAGCAAGATAGTTCTCGGAGATACGATAGTTTTAAAAGGTTACCCAAAAGCGGTGGTGGGAACAGTCGTGGAGATAGAGAAAAATGATACACCACTCAGCAATATTTTTGTTCGAACTCCATACGATATAAATAATAAAGAAATATTTTATGTCATTCAATAAAATTTCTGCTTACTTAGAATTCTTTTTTGTAATACTAGCTTCACTTATTATTTTTTATTATTTTCCTCTATTCGCAATCTTTCTCTTATTTTTCTATTCTTTATTCAGAAATACTTATTATCTATTGGCTAGCTTTACTTTTTTTTATGATTTAATATTTGCGAATTTGCTGTGGGGAATACCAAAATTAAGTATCACAATTTTATGTTTGATAGTTTTTATTCAATTAATTATGAAAACTTTTTTCATTAATTTGCGTACAAAGAGAAAAATAGAATATGATTTTTAAAAGAAAAAAAAATAATTTTGATGTAGAGGAAATTTTACAAGATTTTCATTTTTCCAAATTTTCCACAAAAGCTATTTTTGATCACAAAATTACTAATAGAATAGGGCAAAATACTTTGTATATTTTGCTTGGGTTTATTTTAATAATGTATTTCATTTTTATTTTCTTTGCATTTAAAATGCAGGTTTTGGAATACGAAACTTATTTGAACAAATCAAATAACAATCAATTTGTTTCTATACCTATCTTACCTATGAGAGGAAGTATTTTTGATCGAGCAGGAGAAGTATTGGCAAAAAGTGAAAAAATAGATAATCAAGAAGATGGTTTTAAGAGAGTTTATACAGAGAGAGATGGTTTTGGACATATGCTGGGTTATGTAAAATATCCACAAAAAGACTCGAGTGGGAATTATTTTCAGAATAATTTTGAGGGAGTTTCTGGTCTCGAAGCTTATTATGATCAACTATTGGCAGGGCGGGTTGGTAAAAGGCTTTTTGAAAAAGATGTTGCAAAAATAAAAGACCCATATTTTGTAGTCGACATGCCTATCGAGGGTAAAGATATACACACATCGATCGACGCGGATTTGCAAGAGTATGCTTACAAAGCATTGCGAAATTTTGTGATTGAAAAAGATTTTCAAAGTGGCTCAGCAATTATCATGGACATCGAAACCGGACAAATAATTACCATGACCAATTTCCCGGACTATGATCCTAAAAAAATGCTCCCTGATGATGAAAATCCAGAAAAGCGAAATGAATATATTAATAAAATAAATTCGGCATCGAGCACTCCACTTCTAAACCGTTCTATTGCTGGGACTTTTGCCCCTGGCTCAACCATGAAGCCTGTATTTGCTTTGGCTGCACTCCAACTTGGTTTGATAGATCCTGTGACCTCAATATTTTCTTCTGGTAAAATCGAAGTCCCAAATACTAATGATCCAACCATTAAAACAATATTCCGCGACTGGAAAGCTCATGGGTGGGTAAATGTACGTACTGCACTTGCAAACTCTTCTGACGTTTTTTTCTATGCGATTGGTGGTGGTTACGAAGATCAAAAAGGTTTGGGAATCGGAAAAATAGACGAGTGGTCAAAAGAGTTTGGTGTCGACTCGTTAACAGGAATCGATCTGGGTGGGGAAGTCACGGGGAATATCCCAACGCCAGAGTGGAAACAAAGGATTTTTAAAGAAGGGTGGAGACTGGGTGATACTTATACTAGTTCGATCGGGCAGTTCGGTTTCCTGGTAACACCACTTGGTATTTTGCGTCTAACCACAGCGGTAGCGACCAACGGTAATCTAATTACTCCTAAAATCAAAATAGATGACAGTGGTCTAACCTCAAAAAAGGTAAATTTGAATGTTAATAAAGAGTGGTATAAAGTTGTACAAAGTGGGATGAGAATGGTGGTTACAAGTGGTTCAGCCAAAAGCCTAAACTCGGAATATTTCGAAGTTGCAGGCAAATCAGGTACAGCGGAGGTAGGAGTAAAAAAAGATAAAATCCAAAGTTGGATCGTTGGTTATTTCCCGTACAAAAAACCAAAATACGCGTTTGTATTTCTCTGTTCGATGGGTATCCGTGACCATTCACCAACACCAAACTTATTAGCAAAAGATGTTTTAGAGTACATGTACTTGTCTAAACCTGATTTATTCAAAGATGTAGATATGAGTGCGATCCAGCCAGAGGATTTGGTAGAAAAAGTAGATATAGAAAGCGATTTACGCTCTAGATAGATATTGCCAAAGATTCGTGTTATAATATAGCTATGAATACGACTAGTGAATACATTAGCCAAGAAAAGTTAAATAGTTTAAAAGAAGAACTAGAATACTTGAAAAACGACAAGAGAAAAGAGCTTGCGGAGAATTTGCAACGCGCACGCGCACTGGGCGATTTATCTGAGAACGCAGAGTATCACTCAGCCAGAGAGGAGCAAGGTTTCGCAGAGGATAGAATCAAACAAATCGAACACATCATAAAAACTGCGAACATTGTAAAAACTGTAAAAAGCAACGGTGTTGTGCAAGTAGGCTCTATAGTAGAAATTAAAAAGAAGGGTGACAGAGTTTCTAAAAAAATAGAGATAGTAGGTGGTGAGGAGTCAGATACGTTGGCAGGCAAGATTTCTTATAAAAGTCCATTAGGTCAGGCTGTTTATGGTCAGATCGAAGGCGCACAAGTTAGTGTACATACACCAAAAGGGGAGAATGAATATAAAATTGTTTCTGTAAAATAATTTTTTAAAATATAAAAATTATCACTTCAACTCCGCAACTTGTGTATTTGCAACTGGTGCATTACCCCAAGTTATTTGTACATTTTTAAGTGTAGGTTCTTTTCCTTTTGCTTTTAATTCTTTCATTGCTCCACCTGTTAAATCAATTAATTTATCATTGTTACTCATAATATCCATTAATTTAACAGTTACTTTTTCACCTGTATCTAAATCTTTAACCAAAATGTATTTTCCACAGAATCTATTCCTGTTTTCTTTTAAGCCTAAAGTTTTTCTTTTTTGATCGAATGTACCTTTCAAGGGTATATTAAATATTTTTCCTATATCATCTACGCGCATAGCAGCGAAGTGATTGTTCAGATTTTTACTCGGTGGTACATCTTTTCTGAATGTATATTTACTTTTATCTCCTTCAGTATTACAAAATACGTTCCCGTCGTCTTTTGCGCTATCATCAGTGCCGTCAGTTTTGTGTCCGAATGTTGTAGCTACACCACACCCAATAATATTTTTTTCATTACCCTCTAATTTGTTACCAGAGGCACAAGTTTCTTTTTTATTGCTCTCATTTAATAAGTCTTGGAAAGATTTTGGCTCTGGTTCACTTTTCGCCAACCCATCTTGGAACTCTTGTTTACTTGTTCCATTTTGAGACTCATTTTTAATATCACTAATTTTTGCAGCAGTTTTCGGTCCAACTATTCCATCTACTTTTAAGCCGTTTTCTTTTTGAAATTGTTTTACCTCACTTTTACTAACTCCCAAACCAGATAACAATCTTTGCAAAGCTGTTTCTTTTTGTGAAGTCACTCTGGCTGGAGTTGATTGTGTTTGGGGTGTATTAAAGGTTCGAATTATTTCCGAGATCGGTGTAGTCGGTTCTGTTTGCGGGTTAAAAATAGAATAACTCTTCTCAGCAGTTTCATAATCATTATCCGCAGTTATTTGTTTTAAAATTTTTGCAAAAGATTCTCCAAAACTAAAATTATAAGCAAAAACCTGATTGGTGCTTAAGGCAAATATTATAAATAATAATAAATATTTTTTCATATTATTTCCTTTGAGGTATGTTTAGTCCTTTGTTATTTGGATCTATAAAATTATAGTTTGTACAACCTTTTTCTCCTTTTGGAACTGGTCGATACCTTACAGGGAAATTTTGTCCTTTACCTCCCAAAAGCAATTTAACACTGTTAGTTAAATCTATAGCAAATTGTGAACCAGCACCAGTTAACTCTGGTCCTGTGTCCCACAAAGGAACAACAGTACATGTATTATTGTTTAAATTCACTACTTCAAATGGAGTCCCAGCAGCGATTGCGTAAAGTTTAGTCAGAGGCAGATTACCAAAATAATATTTCTGGACATCAAGGGGAACCGCAATTAGAAATAATTTACAATCACGATCTATTGGTATTTTTCCATTTGTTGAGTACGCTTGCATGGATGTACTATTAGAATTACTATTTTCTCCTGTTCCAAAATATTGTCTGGCAGTTGCATCATTACAACCAAAGTTCGATGCCTTGTTACCTCTTACCCAACTATTTTCTTCATAAATAATACCACTTCTCTGTGACTGTGTTCCTTTTGTACCATCAAAAGTCCCGTTTCCTACCTGACCACCAGAAGGATATTGAGGTTGTGCCTGACCTAAATATGTACGCAAAGAGTCTAACGTAGAAGGGCGTTGAGTATAAGAGGGTTGAAGGTTTGAGGCGCCAGTTGAGTAAGGGCTAGAGGCACCAAAAGATGTTTGTGCAGGTGAGCTTTGGTATTGACCAGTTTGAGGATTGTAATAGGGTGCTGACGGTGAATAGGTAGAAGTTGGGTTGGTGTTAGAAATTGTTTGAGTTGTTGGACTAATAGGAGTAAGCGCACCAGTATACTTTGCTAAAATAGAATCAAGGTAAGTTGGCTCAGTTGTAGTGTTAGTTGCCTTTGTAGGAACATTTTGTGTAGTTTTTGTTTCTGTTTTATCTGATGAGATATATGGGTTTTCATTGTCATCTAGATAAATATTCTTCTCTGTGGTTGTGGCAGTTTTTGCTGTTGAGGTTGCAACTTTTTTTACAACTGGGTTTTTACTGGCCACATACTGGTTGATCTTGCTCCAGGTTTTAAAATCAATCTGACCGGTGATTTCTAAACCATATTTTTCTTGGAATTTTTTTAAAGCACTTGTTGTGTAAGCACCAAAAAACCAAGTCTCTTTTCCTGGACTACCTGCGCCGGTTTTTGTGATCACGGTGTCTGGGTCCGAGTTGAGAATTTGTTGTAAAATCAGAACTTCTTTTTGTTCGTCGCCGGCTCGTAGATAAGCATTTTTAGGAAGTGGGGAAAGTGCGAGAGAAAAATTAAACACAAATAAAAAAAGTAAGATAGAAAAATATTTCTTCATCCATTTGAGTATACAATATATTTATTTTTTAACTACTCCTGAGCTTTCTAGATATCGCTGGATATGTCTTTTAGCAATATTAGTTTTTACATAGTCTAACCACTTTTCAGTTGGGTGTCCGTTTTTATTTGTAACTATCTCTACCACATCACCTCTTTTTAATTTTGTTTCTATTGCAACCATTTTACCATTTACTTTGGCATGAGACATTTTGTCACCGATTTTTGAGTGGATAGTGAATGCGAAATCTATCGGAGTTGCACCTTCTGGTAAGTCTACCACATCCCCTTTGGGGGTAAATACGAAAACACGAGTAGAAAAGAAATCTGTTTTGAGAGTGTGTAAAAATTCATCCTTGTCTTCTATATTTCTATGAAGTTCCAAAAGTTCCTTGGTCCACGAAGTCTTCTTTTCTATTTCTTGTTTACTTTTATTTTTACCGATCTCTTTGTAGTGAAGGTGACTGGCAATACCATACTCTGCTTCCTCGTGCATTTCCATCGTGCGGATCTGGATCTCGGCTGCATTACCATCTTTGGTTAAAATAGTTGTGTGTAAACTTTTATAGCCGTTGGCTTTTGGGACTGCGATATAGTCTTTTATACGACTTGTCATAGGTCTATACTCAGCGTGGATAACACCTAAAGTTTTATAACAAGAAGCGATATCAGGCACAATAATACGCAGTGCAATGATGTCATGGATTTTTGTAATATCCATCTCATACTTTTTTAATTTTAAAAATAAAGAATACAAATGTTTAACACGAGAATCAATTTTTAAAACTTGCACTCCTTCTAGTTCCAAACTTTCTTTTAGATTATTTTTCACCTCGTCCATTTTCTTTGCTGAGTCGCGGATATAGTTTTCTGAAATTTCTTTTACTTGTTTATATTCTTTTGGAAAGGCATAGGGGAAAGCCTTCTCCTCGAGTTCAGTTTTGAGTGCACCCATACCAAGTCGGTCTGCGAGACGTGCGTGGATCTCTAGAGTTTCGAGCGCGATACGTTGTTGCTTTTCTTTTTTAACAAATTCAATTGTATTTATATTGTGTAGTCTGTCGGCCAGTTTTACGATCACCACACGAACATCCTCAGCCATAGCAACAAAGAACTTTCTCAAACTTTCAACATGTCTTTCTAAACCAGAGTATTTTAGTTTAGAAAGTTTAGAAACACCCATCACTATAAAAGCTACGTCTTTTCCAAAATGGTCACTGATTTCTTCTTCTGTTGTAGGAGTATCCTCGATCGTGTCGTGTAAAATACCAGCAATAATAGTTGTGATATCCATCCCTAGGTGAGCGAGATTTTTCCCAGTTAAAATAACGTGGTTCACATAAGGTCCTCCCTCATATCTTTTCTGACCTTGGTGTTTCGTAGTTGCAAACGCCACTGCTTTCTCGATACTTGCAATGTCTGATTTACTCCAGTCACTACGCTCTTCTAATATTACTTGTGGGGACAATACCTCGTCTGACATAAGACTATAATATCACATTTTATCTGGTCTGTGCATCGGGCAGGTTTTTACAGAACAGCGCTCAGGAATAGTTTTAGTACCTGACATCATAAGTGAGCCACAGAGTTTACAAATATTTCCAGTTGGTTTTGTTTTAATTGCGTTTTTACAATCAGGATAATTTGAGCAAGAATAAAATATTCCAAATCTTCCTCGACGCTCTTGCATATATCCTCTCTTACATATAGGACAAGCTACTGCGTCAGCAGGACGCACACTTTCTGCATCAGGTTTCTCGATATATTTACAAGTTGGGTAACCAGCACAAGCAACAAATTTTCCAAACTTTCCTTCTCGTTCTATCAAGTTGTGTTTACCACATTTTGGGCAAAGTTTGCCGAGGTCCTTCGGTCCTTCTATTTCTTTTCCTTCGAGAGTGAGTGCACCAAGACAATCTGGGAAGTCAGAACAAGAATAAAATTTTCCATTGCGAGCGAGTTTGATCACCATTGATTTCCCACATTTTGGACATTTAATATTTTCTGGTGCATCACCCAGGTCGGTAGCTTTTTCACCTTTACTTTTTTCTTTTACTTGTTTTAAAAATGGAGTATAAAAATCTTTTAAAACTTTTACATATTCTTTTTTTCCTTCGGCTATTTCGTCGAGACTATTTTCCATTTCTGCGGTGAAGTCGTCAGAAATATATTGCATAAAATCTTTTTCCAAAAACTCGGAAACTACCATACCAGTGTCAGTTGGCTTCAGGGCTTTATTTTCTAGAGTTACATATTCTCGAGTTTGGATAGTAGAAATAATCGAAGCATAAGTTGAAGGGCGACCGATACCACGAGCTTCGAGTTCTTTGATCAAACCTGCCTCTGAGAATCTATTTGGTGGTTTGGTTTCTTTATCTATTATGTCGAGTTTTTCTAATTCCATTCTGTCCCCGATTTCTATCTTTGGTAAAATTACGTCATCTCCTGCACCGTCAGGGTCAGCTTTTAACCAGCCATCATAAATAATTCTTGAGCCATCCAACATCAATCGTTCTGTCAATTTGTCAGAGCCGATTTCAATATGGGTACGCTCAGTCTTTGCATCTTTCATTTGACTTGCAATTGTTCGTGCCCAGATAAGTTCATACAGACTTTCTTCATCTTTACCAATTTTTGTAGACAATGTTTCCACATGTGTAGGTCGGATTGCTTCGTGAGCTTCCTGGGCATTTTTACTTTTATTTTTATATGTTCTTGCCTCACAGTAATCCTTCCCATATTTTTTTTCTACAAATGACAAAACATTTTTCTGTGCATCAGGAGAAATATTGGTCGAGTCAGTACGCATATAGGTGATGAGACCAGCTTCATAAAGTTTTTGTGCTGCACGCATAGTTCTTTGTGGGGCCATACCAAGTCGTGATGAAGCTGTTTGTTGTAAAGTAGAAGTCGTAAATGGTCCACGAGGAGAGCGGTTGACGATAGAAACTTTTTTATCACGTACTAAAAAGTCCGTTGAGCACGCTGCATCAACTTCTTTTAAGAGAACATCTTTTTTAATATCAAAAATATCTTTGGACTCCGCAACAAGTTTATTTTTCTTGTCATGCAAAAATTCTCCGCGCAAAACAAAATAGGGTACAGGGATAAAAGCGTTGATCTCACGCTCGCGCTCTACAAGTATACGGAGTGCAGGAGATTGTACTCGGCCCGCCGACAAACCATAGCGTACTTTTTTCCAAACAACTCCTGACAAGTCATATCCCACCAGTCTGTCCAGAACTCGGCGGGCCTCCTGTGCTGCTTTCAAATTCATGTCTATCTGACGTGGGTGTTTTAATGCTTCCAAAATAGCTTCTTTGGTAATTTCGTGGTAAGTCACACGTTTGGAATTTTTAAACTTACACTCATCTTGCAAATGCCAAGCGATAGCCTCACCTTCACGGTCGGGGTCGGTTGCAAGTATTACTTCGTCGACTTTTTTAGCGGCAGTTTTTAATTCTGCAATAACGTTAAACTTTTTTGGGTCTACTTCGTAGTGGGGTACAAAACCAGCCTCTATGTCGATAGCTTTTTTATTTGACTTTGGCAAATCACGCACATGACCAACAGAACTTTTTACAATATATCCGTCACCCAGATATTTGGAAATAGTTTTTGCTTTTGCGGGAGACTCTACAATAAAAAGTTTCATAATATTTTTTAAACAATAACACATCTTTCTGATTTATCAAAATCTAAAAGTTTTGCACATTTTAAAATTTGTGATGCTTAAAAAAAATAGTACACTATGAAATATGAAGAAAAATAATTTTCAAACAAGTATGAAAGGTTTTACTTTGATAGAACTTTTGGTGGTTATAACTATTATTGGAATATTAGCAACAATTGTAGTTGTTAACTTAAACTCAGCTCGTGGCCGTGGACAAGATACAGCTATAAAAGAACAAATGTCACAGATCCGTGCCCAAGCCGCACTTTATTATGATACTCAATACGGCTATACTACAGGAGCGGCGAGTTCTGCTGTAACTGGTTCATGTTTAAATTCTTCTTATGCAGCAAACAGTGCACTCTTCCCATCTGGTTCATTCTTTTTAGATACTGATTTTGTAAGAGCTGCACAAGGAATCCAAAGAAATTCATCTATTATAGCGACTTGTTACTTAGGAGGATCTACAAGTTCTGGAAAAGCTCAATCCTGGTCTATGTATGCAAAAATGCGTTTACCAACTTCTCCTTCACTTGGTTGGTGGTGTGTTGATTCGATTGGTAACTCTCTCGAAACTAATGGTACTCCTGTTGTAACAGGAGTAGAGTATAGCTGTCAATAGAAACAGGTTATTCATTTACATTTGGTCATTTTCCTGATATAATCCAGGCTAATTTCATATGGCAAAAAAGAAAAAAGTTTTAAACAAAAAAAATAAACCGAAGTCCAAAGTTCAAAAGGTGGTAAAGAAAATTGCCAAATCTAAAGTAAAAGTTAAAGCAAAAAATAAAGTTAAAGATAATACTAAAGCCAAGAAGGGTAAGGTAAAAGCAGGTGGGTATAAGAAACAAAGTTGGGGGAATGAAAAGTTTGCTGGTCTAGAAGAAAAGAAGAAAAGTAAACCCAAAGCCCTAACTATTTCCCACAAAGCAAGAGATAACAAGGATCCTCGTCAGAAAGAAAAAGAGAGAGAAGAGGAGACAGTGGTTGAACTTTTGAATAGAGGAAAACAAAGAGGATTTATTACCAATGACGAGATATTGCGTGTTTTTCCTAATGCCGAAGATAATATAAAAAAGATAGATTCTTTTTATCGTAGAGTTGAGGAAGCAAATATAAATGTTCTAGAAAGTGGCAATCTTCTTGACCTTAACCAAGATCTCGCAAGTTTAAAAAATGAGTATGCCAACAATGACTCTATCCAAGTTTATTTAAAAGAAATTGGACAATACCCACTGATTACTTCTGACCAAGAAGTTTCTCTGGCAAAAAGAATATTAAAAGGTGATAAGGAAGCAAAAGAAATTTTAATGAAAGCTAACTTGCGTTTGGTTGTTTCTACGGCAAAAAAATATGCAATGCGTTCTCAAGATTTAACTTTACTTGATCTTATCCAGGAGGGAAATGTGGGACTGCACAAAGCTGTTGAAAAGTTTGACCATACCAAAGGTTTCAAATTTTCTACTTATGCAACTTGGTGGATTCGCCAAGCTATCACTCGTGCACTTGCTGACCAGTCACGTACTATTCGTATTCCAGTGCACATGGTTGAGACTATCGCCAAGTACAAACAAGTATATCGTCGCCTTGCCCAGGACATCGGTCGTGAGCCAACAGCTGACGAGATAGCATCGGAAATGGGGATAGAAGTTGAGAAAGTGAGAATGGTAGAGAACATAAACCAAGACACTGTGTCTCTGGAAAAACCGGTAGGTGATAGTGATGAGAGTGACCGCTCGACACTTGGTGATTTTATCGCTGATGATAAAATACTTTCTCCAACCCAAGAAGCTTCACGTAGAATCTTGCAAGATCAAATAAAAGAAATATTAAATGATCTCTCAGAAAAAGAAAGACAAATAATTATAATGAGAAATGGTCTCGACGGTGGTACACCACATACATTAGAAGAAGTGGGACAACATTTCCAAGTTACTCGCGAGCGTATCCGTCAAATAGAAAGCAAAGTCCACGAGAAAATCCGCAATCATCCCAAAATCGGCCAACTCAGAAACTACGTGGATTAAAAAATAAGTTTTTTGTAATTATTCTGTTTTCAATCTTGTACGTAAAAGTATGAGTAACAGAAAAGGGTATTACAAAAGCGTATCAGAGAGGATAGAATTAAAGGATGTCTTAGCAAAAAGGAGATTTATAAAACCACTTTCAAAAAGTGAAATGAGAGAATTGGAAAATTATTTGTCTAGAAAAACTTTGATTGTTATGGATGTAGAATTAGACACATATAAAGAAGACAAATAATCTTTTAAAAAATTTAAAATTAATTCAAAAAGGCACTAGACTTTCTGTGCAACCTGTTACAAAAGAAGAGTCAGAATTTCTTCAAAAAAAGTTAGCTCTCTAACCAATCTTTAGACTGCTTCTTTATTTCTTCCATTCTCTCAGAACTAATAACTTTTCTTTTTAATGAGATAGAAATGGTCTTCGCACCATTATTCCAAGGTATTTCTTGTTCAGTGAACCCCTTGATAGCTTGTACTTCTAAACAATCTTTATTTTCTTGTAAAAAACTCAAAAGTTTTTCAGATACATTTACTGGAGCAAGTCTAATCTCTGCATCTGGTTTAGTAACTCTAATTATTTCTCTCAATGCCTGAATAGTTCCATTTTTTGCGTCATTAAATTCATCAAATACCCAATAAGAAGTTACAAGGTCTACACTTTCGTCTGGAATACTGGTAATGTTTTGCGCAGAATCACTAATCAATTCATGTCCATTCTTTTCTCCTATTTTGATAACTTCTCGCACATCAACTTGTGACCCGTATGCAGTTAGTGTTTCTGGGTTTATTCCTTCTTTAATTTGTGCATACAATCTATCTAAGGCAATGGTTTTTACTTTTGGATTCATTTCCTTAATTACATCTAAAATTGATTCTTCTGTACTTAAACTTGCACCAGATCCGATATCAAGTGCAACTCTGATTTGTCCGAATATCTTCTCTATTTTTTCTTGGGAATCGTCTAAATTCCAAAATAATGATTGAATATAGTGTCTGAAATCACGATTTGTTGAAGGTACCCCAAGAGAAGCTGAAGTTACGTATTTACCTCCATCCAGAGTATCTTTACTCAAAAATCTCTTTAAATCAGCACTTATTGCTTCTGTGTAAAGTCTTTGGTGGCGATTTAATGTCTTAAGAAATCCCTCATCTGTAAATTGATGATACAAGGAACTAAGAATCCAGCTCATCATTCTAAATTGACCACTTCGAAGGATTATTCTCAGCAAGTTTTTGTCATCACCTCTATATTTTGTTAGTTGCGCAATAGAATTTGAAATTCTATTAAATTTTCCGCTTGACTCATTGACCCCTCTATTTATTGACTGTAAATAGTCTGCTGCGAGAAGTTCCAATCCATGTAGTTTTTCTTCTATTTCTTTTCTTTTAGCTGTGCTTTCTCTTCGGATCAACTTTTCTTTTCTTTTTGCATTTTTATTTTCATGGGTTTTCTTTCTAACATTACCTTTATTTTTTCGAATGACATGTTTATCAACTTCAACTTGTTCCACTGGTAAATTTGGTGGTAGAGATATCTCATCATGATTTACTTCCTCATACTGTTCTTCTTCAACAATTTCTTCTACGATCTCATCAGTATGAAGTGAATAACCTCTTATAGTCATACCTTGTTCCTTTGCAGATTCTTTCAATTTTTTTTCTGCATCAGGCCCATACGGTCTAAAAACTTTTCCTTCACCAAAATCAATTTTGATTGCGAGCATTGTTCTTGCACCCCAAGAAAATCTAAAAGGACCAAAATCATAGGTATCCATTTCGTTAGGGTTTGTTTCATTTGGTTTTTCACCGGTAATATAGAAATATCCAAAATATTCATTATTAGTTTTATCAAAATTTTTATCTTGACTCAGTCTACTAGCATACATCTTGAATGCATTTGGACCTTGCTTTGTTAGATTTTCGAACTCAATAATAGTTCCTTTTATGCTTGAGTCTATTTTGATTTCAGGTACTTTTGTTCCATCACGCCTTGAGTCATATTTTTTTGGTCTTATCATATAATAAAGTAGTTTACTATAAAAATGCAGAAGTTGAAATTTCCATTTCATGATATAATTTAAAATAATTCAATGGCTCATAAAACAAATACCTCAGTTGTCTACGCATTCTCAGGAAATTTATTAATCACAATCTTAAAATTCATCGGATATTTTATTTCTTTTTCCCCATCACTTTTCGGAGAAGCGATCCACTCGCTTGCGGATACTTGCAATCAAGGTTTGCTCTGGCTCGGTATAAAAAGATCAAAGAAAAAAGCTGATGAGGACTTTTCTTATGGTTATGGAGCCGAGAGATTTTTCTGGGCGGTAGTCTCAGCATGTGGGATATTTTTCCTCGGAGCCGGTGTCACTATATTTCACGGGTTTGACTCTTTGATGCACCCTGGACAACATGATGTAACTTTTTTTGTATATTTAATTTTGTTTATTTCTTTTGTTATCGAAAGTTTTACTCTCTGGAAAGCTTATACAGAAATACATTTTGACCGAGACAATACTTTTAGAGAGAATCTAAAAAATGCCGACCCAGTTTCTGTTGCAGTCTTTTACGAGGACTCGGTAGCGGTACTTGGTATTATCGTAGCGACTCTGGGGATTATGATTTCCAAATTAACTGGCATCTATACATTTGATGCGGTCGGGTCGATAATTATCGGCTCACTTCTCGCCATTATCGCTGGTATTTTGTTAAATATAAATAGAAAATATTTGTTAGGAAAAGCTATTCCAAAAGAAATGAAAGAAGATATTATAAAATTTTTGGAAAAGGATGCTCACATAGACAAAGTCATAGATTTTAAATCAGAAGTTCTTGATGTGGGGAAATATTTGATCAAGTGCGAGATAGAGTTTAATGGCTATGCATTGGTCAACGATATTTTTAAAACCGAGGATATGGAGTGGAATTTTGAAAATGTGCAAGGGGACTATGAAGAGTTTAAAAAATTTGTGATTTATCAGACTAACCAGACGCCGAGACTTGTGGGGCGGGTGATAGATGGGTTAGAGAAGAAGATTACGGACAAATATCCGCAGATTGTACATATCGATCTAGAGATTAATTAGTGATATATTGACTAATATGGACATAGTTTTAGAAAAAATCCAAAACGATTTAGATTCTATTAAAAAAATAAGTGCTACAGGACTAGAATATTGGTCTGCAAGAGAACTTATGACTGTTTTAGGTTATTCTACTTGGGCAAAGTTTCGTGAGGCTCTAAATAGAGCGAAAGAATCAGTTGACTCTAGCAAGGAAAATATCACTAACCATTTTGCCGATGCCGGCAAAATGGTATTGACAGGGTCTGGAGCATCTCGTAATATAGAAGATATACTTCTAACAAGATATGCATGTTCAATCGTCGCTTTAAATGGTGATCCGAGGAAACCTGAGATTGCATTAGTGCAGGCATATTTTGCCACTCAAACAAGAAAGCAAGAAATATTAGAACAAAGAGAAAAAGAAAATAAAAGACTAGAAGCGAGAAATAAATTGAGAGATACAGAAAAGAAAATACAGTCCACAGTATATGAAAGAGGTATAAAATTACCTGTTGAGTTCGGAATTTTTAAAAACGAACATATAAAAGCATTGTACGGAGGGATCTCCACATTGGAATTAAAAAAGAAAAGAAATATACCAGAGAGTAGGGCTTTGGCTGATTTTGATACACATGTAGAGTTAAGTGCAAAGAATTTTGCTCTAGCAATAACTGATCACAACATAAAAGAAAAGAATTTAAAAGGTCAATATCAAATGACAGAAGAAGTTGTAAAAAACAGTAAGGCTACTAGGCAAACCTTGTTGTCTAGAAATAAGACCAGAAGAACTAGTAAAAGAGACTGACCTGAAACTATTAGAAAATAAAAGGAAGAAAGAATTAAAATCGGTTTCTAAAAATAAAAAAGGCTCCTAAAGCACTTGCACTTTTCGGATCCTCTTTCGTATTGATACATCCATATTATACACCCATTTTTGTCTTTGTAAAGACACTGTGTGGATAAGTGGATATTACTTAATGACGCACCACTTTTTCTCCAATTTCACCTTGTGGTATAATTTCAACATGAAAGACTTACAAAAAATGATTGTAAAATTTAATGAAGAAAGGAATTGGAGACAATTTCATAATCCAAAAGATTTAGCATTATCTCTGGTCTTAGAATCAACCGAAGTTCTCGAACATTTCCAGTGGAAAAATGGGGAGGTACTCGAAAAATATTTAAAAGAAAATAAAGACGAAGTAGCCAAAGAACTTGCAGATGTTTATTATTGGCTTTTATTGATGGGAAATGATTTAAAAATAGATTTAAATAAAAGTCTTAAAAATAAAATGAAAGAGAACGCGAAAAAATATCCCATAGAAAAAGCCTTTGGAAAGTCGGATAAATATAATAAATTGTAGATATGAATGAACAACCAACTTTCTACCTTGAGAGATATACTTTCGATAAAAATGTTTTAGAAAAAGTTAAAAACGACCAGTTTGTAAAAAACTTGTGGCCATTAGTTTATATTCTGAGTGACGAAAAAAGTAAGGTTGCTTATGTTGGAGAAACTACAGATGGAGTATCAAGAATAACTACTCACCTGAAAAACGATGAAAAGAAAAAATTGAGTGTAATTAGACTTGTAACAAGTGATAGCTTTAATAAATCTGCAACTTTAGATATAGAGTCTAATCTCATAAAGTACATATCAGGCGAGGGAAAATATGAGCTTTTAAATGGTAATCTGGGAATAGCTAATCATAACTATTTTCAAAAAAATGAAATCTATTGGGATATTTTTAAGTCACTTTGGAAAAAGTTAATTGAAGAAAAAATCGTTACTAAAACTCTTCAACATATTGATAATACAGATATTTTTAAATACTCTCCATACAAAGGATTATTTCCTGAACAAAAAACCAGTATAATAAATATATTAAAAAGCATTTTGAAAGATAATATAGAAAATATTGTAGTAGAAGGAGGCGCTGGAACTGGTAAATCAATTCTTGGCATATTTCTTTTTAAATTACTTAATTCAAAACAAGAAGAATTAAATCTAAAGGATTTTGGAGAAGAAGAAAAAGAACTTGTTGAACTTGTAGAAAAAGTAAAAGAAAAAATTCCTAATCCTAAAATGGCCCTTGTTATACCTATGGCAGGTTTTAGAGCTACATTAAAAGAGTCTTTCAAGAATATTAGAGGTCTACAAACTAACATGGTAATTGGACCTGCGGAACTGGCAGAAGAAAAATACGATATTGTTATTGTCGATGAATCTCACAGATTGAGAAAGAGAACTAATTTGGGGGCATATTTTGGAGCATTTGATAAGGTAAATAAAAAATTAGGTTTGAGTAAAAAGGAGGGAAATGAGCTAGATTGGGTGCAAATGCAACCAGGAAAAAAGATTCTGTTCTATGATGCAGAACAATCTATAAAACCATCAGATGTAATGAAAGGTAATTTTTCTAGAATTTTTTCCAAAAAAAGTACTTTTGTAGAAAAGTTAAAGTCGCAGTTTAGGGTAAAAGGTGGCGTAGATTATATTTCTTATGTAGATAAACTTTTGAACACTTCCTTTAGAAAAGAAGATCATATTTTCACCGCAAATGAATATGACTTTGAATTATATGAAGATTTGGGAGAAATGATAAAAAAAATAAAAGAAAAAAATTCTCAAGTTGGTCTTGCAAGACTTATTGCAGGTTATGCATGGGAATGGATTGGTAAAAAAGATAAGACAAAATATGATATTGAAATAGACGGAATTTCTTTACGGTGGAATAGTGTTTCGAGTAAATGGATTGGTTCAAAATTTGCTGAAGATGAGGTTGGTTGTATTCACACCACACAAGGTTATGATTTGAATTACGCTGGTATAATTTTTGGTCATGAGATAGGTTACAACAAAGAAAAAAATGAAATTGTAATTTATAAAGATAAATATAAAGATAGAAACGGAGTGCACCCAGACTTAGATCCTAAAGATTTAAAAAAATATATTATAAATATTTATAAAACCATAATGTTTCGTGGGATAAAAGGAACCTATGTTTATGTGTGTGATCCTGATCTAAGAGAGTATTTTACTAAACATATTAAAACAATTTATAAAAGAAAAGAAGTGATTAGAAAAGCAAAATTAATCGCGTCTCCTTATGAAGGAGTAAAAATTCCAATTTTAGGTACTGCCCCTTGCGGTAATCCATTTTATGGTGAAGAAAATATAGAAGGGTATATAGACGTGCCAAAGGACAAAATAAAAAATGGAGCTAAATATTTTGTTTTATATGCGTCAGGTGATTCAATGAACGAAGCTGGAATAAACGATGGAGATTTAGTTTTGTGTAGATCAAATGAAAAAGCGGAAACAGGGGATCATGTAGTGGCTTTATTAGGTGGTGAAAATGTTACAATAAAGTATTATGATAAAAAAGATGGTAGGAGGATTCTTGTGCCAAAAAGTTCGAACAAAGAACATAAAATAATTATGCCAGAGGAGGGGGATAGTGTTCAAGGAATAGTGCAAGAAGTTTTATAAACAAAAAAACACCAGGGGGTGTTTTTTTGTTTTTATTTAATAACCGACTTTACCAATTGGCGAACCTTTAGCGTTCAGAGCAATGGAATGAATAGCATTTAGAGCATTTGCTTCTGAGGTGTAATTTTCTGTCCAAAATATTATAGTAGAATTATATAAGAACTGTGCGTGAAATCCTTTTGTAGTTTTCACAATGTTAAATTTATACATAATTAAAATTAAATTATTAATCTGCCGTCGACTGGGGAGCATTAACATTATGTTACTCTTTTTTATTTTTACCACAATCTTTCCAAGAGAACATTTCATGTCAGAGTTTTTTTGGAAAACATATATTTTTGTTTAGAAAAATTCACAATGTTTTTTTCAAATGTCCACTTATAAAACTTTTCCACCATTGTTTCTATTTTTTCATTAAATTTTCTTTCTCCTCCCTCCTCTCACCCTTAATCTCACTTGCTCTTTTTCGTATCTCGGAAAAAAATAATCTGTAAAGATTTGTATCCAACTTGTATCTAAAAAAAATCCTCCTTGTATATTAACCTGATAAAGCATATAATGCCACGATAATTGCAAAATTAAAAAACAAAAATAAACATATGGGAAATTTTCATCACGGAGCAGACAGAAATAGAGGACGCGAGGATAGAAGAGACGGTGGGAGAGGAGAACAAAAAGTGATGCATAGAGCTGTGTGTAGTGAGTGTGGGAATGATTGTGAAGTTCCTTTTAGACCTTCAAATGACAAACCAGTTTTTTGTAATGACTGTTTCAAATCAAAAAGAGATGAGAGAGACTCGAGAGAACATGGAGATAGAAATGACCGTGGATCAAAAGAGAGATATGTTAGTAACCCAAGAGAAGATAGGCAACCAAGACAAGAATTTGCTAGACCAGTACCAGCTCCAGTTGTTACTATCAACAACGAAGAAACTAAAAAACAATTTTCAGAAATTCTAAATCGTTTGGATAAATTGACTCAAGCACTGGAGATGAGTTTATTAAAAAAAGAAGTTGAAGTTGCAAAAGTTGTTGCAGTTAAAACGCCTGTTGTCAAAAAAGTTGAGGCCAAAAAAGCACCTGCTAAAAAAGTTTCTGCGAAAAAGAAGAAATAATTTTTTCTTTTTCTATTCGACTTAGTCTTTTTATC
>CAYMOA010000009.1:0-3009 GCA_964391935.1 uncultured Candidatus Saccharibacteria bacterium
TCTAGTGGTTTTTTGATAATTATTTCTTGGACTATCCCAAAGATATTGGTTACTATCAGATAAAGCGAGATAACCGATGGAGTAATATAAGAAATCACACCTATCATCACTGGAAGGAAATATTTCATCTGCATATTCATAGCACGCATCATTTCTGTTTCTGCTGCCTCCTCTTCTTTTGATTTCTTTTTAAACATATAAGCTCCTAAAATATATTGAGAGATGGCTGCAAAAATAGCCAGAATTATGCTTTTTTGTCCGAGGTCAAAAATAAAAAAGTGTCTGTTTATATTTTCTGGAAAATTTATCCCTGTGTAAAGTAAGTTCTGATAACTGGCTAGGTCGTAATAAAAAATCTGATATAACCCTATCAGGAAAGGGAGTTGGATAAGGAGGATTAAAATACTTACTAAAACGTTTACTTTGTATTTGGAGTAAAGAGCCATAGTCTCGCGAGCCAGAACATCTCTTTTGTCTTTGTATTTTTCTTGTAAAGCTTTTAGTTTTGGGGCTAGGTGTTGTAGAACAATCTGATCACGAACTTGTTTTTTAAATAAAGGAACCAAAATAGTTTTAAAAACCAAGGTCACAATAATCATTGCCACCCAAAGTTGGTGCCCAGGTAAAAAATTAACTAAATGGATGAGGGCGTTGTAAAGTGGTTGGATAACTATGGTTGTAAACATGGTTGCGATTATAGCATGATTTTAAGTAAATCAAGTTTTAACTCCACTTTGGTAAAGACTTTTTTGGGGTGGAAAATAAAACTTTTTTCTGTGTTTTCTGTTTTATTTTCTATTTTATTTTCATTCTGTATTTCTAAAATGGTATTATAAAAAAGTCTTTTGTATTTATTGCGTAAAGCCGCAGTCTTAAAACTTTTCTTAGACAAAACAATTCCCTTTTTCGCACTGCCCCCCCTCTTTTTTAAAGAGGGGGCTAGGGGGTGTTTTTCTAAAACAACAAAAAAACCATACTCGGTATAGATTTTTTTGCTATTTTTAAATAAGCTTTTGTTAGCTAGGTCCTGTGAACTAAATCTATTTTTTTTAGGTAACATATTACTAGTATACCCCCGCGGGGCGGGGGTATTAGTTTTTAAACAAAAATTGTTAATATCATCTGACTATACTCTTTTTTTAGAAGTAGTGTTTGAAACAGTTAGCGCTTTGCGACCACGTCTCATTCTTCTTAAAAGAATCTTTTTACCTCCGGCAGTTTTTTTACGAGCCAAGAAGCCGTGTTTGGTTGCTCTTTTTTTCTTACTTGGATTATATGTTGTTGACATGGGCGGAATTATAACAGAAAGTACGTAAAAAGTAAATAAAAATATTTACAATCAGGGATTGTGGGGTATTAAAAGCTAAATATAAAGCCGGTTTTTCTACTTTTCTACAAAGTTACTGACATATCCACATAGTTTTCCACATTTTCCAAAATGCTAGCATTTTTCAAAAACTCTTGCAAAATAAGGGATTTTTAAGAATTCACGAAATATTTTGAGAATTCCCCCGTTTTTCTGTGGGTAAAATGGTCGTATTTGTTGGCTTTTCTCTGGATTAGAAAAAAGTTTTCCACATTTTAAGATTTTGAGGTATACTCTGGATCAACCAGAATTATTAAGGAAGACTAGTATCCATTAAATCAAAAAATTATGAACGAAAAAGAGGTTTGGAATATTGTTTTAGCAGAACTTGAGAACACATTATCAAAAGCCAACTTTCAAACCTGGTTCCCAAATACCCATTTAGTTAAAATAGATAATGGGGAAGTAACTATCGGTGTGCCGAACGACTTTGTAAAAGACTGGCTAGATGGAAAATACAAATTAAAAGTTTTGGAAATTATGAGAAATCATTTTCCCTCTATCCGTTCTGTTGTTTATACTGTAAAAACAATTAAAAAAGACCCAACAATCACTCACAATAATCAGGAAAATAGACTTTCTCAAGCTCTTCCACTCGAAAACCGCGATGATGGCCTTAACCCGCGCTACACTTTCCGACAATTTATTATCGGTGGGTTCAATGAGCTGGCTTATGCGGCTTCTCAAGCAATAATCAAAAATCCAGGAACAACCTATAACCCATTTTTCGTTTATGGTAATACTGGTTTAGGAAAAACTCACCTTATCCAAGCAACCGGACATGCTATAAAACAGAACTTTTCTCATAAAAAAATCTATTACACTAGTTTTGAAAGATTTTTAAATGATTATGTAGACTCACTAAAAAGAAACTCGGCGAGTCAATTTAAAGAAAAATATAGAAAATTTGATTGTCTGATTATGGATGATATTCAATTTATCTCTGGTAAAGAAAAAGTGCAAGAAGAGCTTTTCCATTTATTTAACAACCTTTACAATGAAAATAAGCAAATTATTTTTTCTTCTGACCGTCACCCCAACATGATTATTGGTCTCGAGGACCGCCTCAAAAGTCGTTTTGCTGCTGGGATGATTGTAGACATAAGTAACCCAGAGTATGAGTCAAAACTCCTTATCTTAAAAGAAAAAGTCGGGGCCAGAAAAAACCTAATAGGGGACGAGGTTATTTCCTATATCGCTCAAAACTATACTGGGAATATTCGTGAGCTAGAGGGGATTATCAATGTAATTATTGCCCAGGCTGAGCTCCGCCAAATCCCCATTCACCAAAACGATGTTCGTCAGATAATGAAAAATCATATCAAAGAAAAAACTTCCAAAACTCCCGAGGATATAATAGAAACCGTTTCAAAATATTTTAATATACAACCAGCAACTTTGTCGGGGAAAACTCGCCGACAAGATGTGGTCTATCCGCGCCAAATATGTATATATATTATGAGAGATTTTCTAAATTCCTCTTATCAAGCAATTGGGGAAAAGCTTGGGGGAAGAGACCATACAACTATCATGCATAGCTATGAAAAGGTCAAACAAGAAAAAGAGTCTAACCCCCAAATCAACAAAGAGTTAGACGAAATCAAGCAGATATTAACATAGCTTCCCACATAAGAAATCCTAAA
>CAYMOA010000009.1:3109-6703 GCA_964391935.1 uncultured Candidatus Saccharibacteria bacterium
ATGAGAGTAGAAATAAATTTTGAAAAATTAAAAAAAGAAATAAACAAAGCTTTGTCTGCTTGTATGAAAACAGGTAGCAACCCAAACTTGAAAGGAATTTATTTGCAAGCGGAGGATGGAGAGCTTCTGATACGCTCCACAAATATTGATATAGGGTTTGAGTCAACTATCAAATGTAAAGTTGAGGAAGGTGGTAAATTTTTGATCCTAGGTGATGTTATTGGTAGACTTCTAAACACTGTAAACACTCGTTCTACAAATAATTGTTTAATAGAGTTTTCTGGGACGACTTGTACTATTTCTGTAGAGCAACATAATTTTAAATTAAAAACTTTATCTTTCGAGTCTTTTCCAAATCTTCCAAAAGTAGAAGGTATAGAAATAGTAGTAGATAATAAAATGTTTTTAAATGGTTTGCGATCAGTTGTGTACTCTGTGGCAAAAAGTGAGATAAAGCCAGAAATTTCCGGGATTTTTGTAAAATTTATGGAAAATAATATTTATTATGTGGCAACTGATGCTTATAGGTTGGCTGAGAAAAAAATAAATTTAGAAGATGAGGTTCCGGAAATTAGTTTTATTATTCCAGAAAAAAATGTAAAAGAAGTTTTGCGTATAGTCGACGAAAGTTATGAAGGAAAAATAACTCTAACTATTTCTAAAAATAGTTTGCAAATAAAAGAGAATAATACTTTTCTAGTATCACGTCTGATAGAGGGAAATTTCCCAAACTATACCCAAATTATACCCTCTACCCCTGTTTCTTTTGCTATTTTCTTAAAAGAGGACTTGATAAAAAGCTTAAAAATAGTTTCTTTTTTCTCTGACAAAACCCAGCAAATCAATTTAAATATTACTGAAAATAATACTGAGATGGAGGCGAGTAATAATGAGGTTGGCTCGACCAAGGAAACACTGAACTCTACTTTAAAGGGTGATGCTTTTACTGTAAAACTAAACTCAAAATATCTAGAAGAATTTTTAGCAAATACACCGGACACCAGTATTGTTGTGAAGTTTACTGCACAAAATAAAGCGATCATTGTGCAGGGTATCCAAGACTCCAACTACACCTATCTCCTCATGCCGAGTTATAGATAGATATGGACAAATATTTTAAAATACAAAAGTTAGTAGAGTTACAAAAAGAGAGAAAAGAAAAATTGGAAAAAGTTTTTTTAGAGGTTTTAGAATTTCTTCCAAAATATGAAATGGATTTTCGACTCGAAGATAAAAGAAAAGATCTTGGGGATTTGAAAATAAAAAGTGAAGAAATATCTTTTTTGGTCAAAATAAAAATTAAAGATAAAAGTTCTATAAAGTTTGTGGTCAGTAGAAACAAAACAAAAATCCTAGAAGGATATTCTAAGATTTTTGTAAATGATTTTCTAATAATTAATTATTTGTAATAATTAATTATTGTAGTGGTGGAATAGTAATATTTGAAGGGTTGTTGTTGGGCGGGTTGTTACCTACGTTCACTACTCCCATCGGCACAGTCATCTCATCAGGGACGTCTTGGTTTTCGATAGATGTACCACAAATAGGTGATGGTCCATTGTACCAACGAGAGAGGTGTGGGTCAGAAGAAGATATTCCAAAAGTTCCCAAGTTAAGTGCGGTGTAAATAATGTCCCGAGCATATCCAGAAGAGTCACAGTTTGGTCCATCTGCTTGGGGGTTGCGAGTATATTCTTTTGTGAGCCATCCCGGTTCTTTGTTATTCATTAACTTTGTCATTATTTGGTTCCACATCGGAACGATAGAAAGAGAGGCGGTAACTTGTCCGATTTGAGTATTATCATTTTTACCGATCCAGGCCCCAACAACATAGTCAGTGTCATAACCAATAACCCAACCATCTTTATAATCGTTGGTGGTTCCGGTTTTTACAGCAACATCGCGTCCAGGAAAATTCATTTTATTATTAACTCCAAAAACTCGCGAGCGAGCATTGTTGTCAGAAAGAATGGAGGTGATTTTCCCAGCTGTGTCCTCACTCATTACTTGGTAGCTGGTATCCTCGTAGCTTTCTAAAACTTTTCCATTCTTATCTTTTATTTCCAGTATTCCTTGTGGTTTTTTATACATTCCACCTTGTTCAAATGGTAAATAGGCAGCGGTTAATTGTAAAAGCGATACCTCGGCACCGCCCAGAACTAGTGACAAGCCATATCTCTTTGGGTCTGTGAGAGAGGTGATACCAAGTTTTTTTGCAAAACTCACAACATTGTTGAGCCCAGCCAAATACAAAACTTTTACGGCGGGGATATTTCGTGAGTTACCGAGGGCTTCTCGCAAAGTCATTGGTCCATAAAATTGGCCATCGTAGTTTTGAGGTGAGTAACACGGAGCCTCACGATGTTCACCGTCTGCTTGAGGACAAGAAGTGTTGAATTCTGTTGATGTGTCGAAAACAATTGTTTCTGGGTCCAGACCATTTTCAAAAGCTTGGGCATACACAATAGGTTTGATAGATGACCCTGGTTGGCGAAGGGCAGTAGCTATATTGTATTTTCCATCTATTGCCGGATCATTGTAGTCTCGAGAACCAACCATGGCTAATATTTGTCCTGTACTTGTATCCAAAACAACTACTCCTGTATTGAGTTTGGTATTATCAATTCCTCTGGTTAGTCTCTCGCCAGTTTTTATATATTGAGCGATATAGTCTTTAGCAATAGTTTGGATTTCTTTCTGAACTTCATAATCCAAAGTTGTAGTTACTGAAAGTCCTTGGGTTAAAAAGTCAGCGCCGTATTTCTTTTCCAAATAATCTCGTATATAAAATACAAAGTGTAGGGCTTTTGAGTTATTGTCTTCTTTTTTTACAAAGTCCACTTTTACACCTTTGGCTTTTTCCATTTCTTCCCAGTCGATCGCTCCTGTTTCAAACATTCTTTGTAAAACTAGGTTTTTTCTTTCTTCTAATTTATCCATTTTACCTATATATGGAGAGTAAAGAGGTGGGTTTTTTGGGATGGCTGCAAGATAAGCCGCCTCAGTTAGGTTTAGGTCTTTTGCATGTTTATTAAAATAGTAAAGTGAGGCCTCCTCTACTCCATATATTTCTCCTCCGTAGGGATTGTCATTGAGATACATATAAAGGATCTCATCTTTGTTCATGGTTTGCTCCAGTTTGATTGCCAAGATAACTTCTTTGATTTTTCTTTCGATAGTTCTGTCTTGGGTGAGGAGTGCGTTTTTAACAACCTGTTGGGTGATAGTAGAGCCACCCTGCAATTTATCTGAGGTAAAGTTTACATAAAATGCACGAGCAATACCTTTTATAGAAATACCAGAGTGTTGGTAAAATTGATCATCCTCGATGGCGATAGTAGCGCGCACTATATTTATAGAAATATCTTTTGGAGCAACTGGTGTACGGCGGATTTTTTCACGAAAAGCAAAAAGTAAAGTTTTTCCTGTTCGATCATATATCTTTGTTGTGGACTCGAGTTGGCGAGTAGCGATGGTTGAGAAGTCGGGGAGAGTAAAAGAAGAGATCCAGATCAGCATCACCGATCCTATAACTATGGACAGACTTATTAGGAAAATCACAATTTCTAAAAACACCCCTTTTTTCTTGTTCAT
>CAYMOA010000009.1:6803-23914 GCA_964391935.1 uncultured Candidatus Saccharibacteria bacterium
ACAGACTTATTAGGAAAATCACAATTTCTAAAAACACCCCTTTTTTCTTGTTCATGTGTTTATAATTATTCGTCATATTTATTAAATTTTATTTCTCGCTTTTTATAACCTATTACATTCCCCCGCACCGCGGGGGAATAATTCTGGTTTTAATATTTTCAGTGTAACAAAAAAATAATTAATTACCAGAAATTATCGTCGTTGTTGATTATATACAAAGTCGGACTATCCTCCTCCTCATTTTCCTCACTTTCTTTTTTTCCCAGAAACATCAAGTCCTCATCCTCCTCATCTTCCACTTGCAAAAAATCATGCTTTTCGATTATGACATGTTCCTCAACAATATTAATATCGCCAGTAGCAGCATCGATATTAGTTTCCTTTCTGATTGTGTGTTTCTTGACCATGGGAATTTCTTAAATGCCTTTTTACCATAAATTAATAACTTTTGCAAATAATCGTTTTTAGAAAAAACTTGCTAAACTAAATATATGAAAATAATTGAAAATTTTTTATTAGAATCACAGGAGATTACAGAAGTATTTAATAAATTTATTTTAGACAATAATTTACAAGAAATTGTTGTAGCAGACCACATTTGTTACAAGTGTGGGAGTAATGAAAGTTTCGAAGATTGGAGAAAAGTTTTTGAAACAAACTCCAAAAGTATTTACCAAGCAGTAATTTCAAAAAGAAGAATAGCGATCATAACTTTTCGCGATCCGATTAAAAGTATTGCTGGGGAAATTAATTATTTAGAGCTCTCCGATCAAAAAATAGACAATTCTCAGGTAGAAGGCTTTGATCATATAGAATTTTTCCCAAAAAATAAAAATATAGATGAAGTTTTAAAAATATTTGAAGAAAAAAATATTAGTTATGAAAAAGATGTAAAACCACATATAACACAATACATAATTAATGTGGGGGAATACAATTTTAGATTAGCAAAAGAAAAAGTTGTAGATAAAATTAAAAGGGAAGAGTTTAAATAAAATTATTTTAAAAATTGGTCATAAGTATCATGATTACCAACAGTAAGTAAGACAGCCACGGTTTTTTCATTTATATATTCAAAAATAATTCTATGAGAATAATTTACTGAAAAGGAGAATTTGTTTGTGAATCTTCCATTTAGTTTGTGTATTTTTAATTTCACATGGTTTTCTGGATTCTTAAATTTTTCTACTGATTCTTTTACTTCTAATTTCAGTTGTGGGTTAAGTTTTTTGTAGGCTCTCAAAAAATATTTTGTATATTCAATCTCTAGGTTTTTCGACATGATTTTTAATCAACTAATTTAATTAACTCGTCTAGGTCACCTTTATAAGTTTTGCCATCTTTTACATCTTGACTTGCGAGGCGGATTTCCTCCCAAAACTCATCTTCTTTCATTTTTAAAATGGCGCGACGAATAATGTCTGACTTGCTAGACAGTTCATCTTTTGCTTTTTCATTTATATAGGCTACCAATTCGACTGGTAGGGAAGTGGTTATATTGCTGTACATAGTTTTTTTCATATTCACTTTGACTATTAAATTTGAATATTATGATTTAATATTAACATGAGACGCCAATATTTGCAATTATTACTTATTTAGGATTGTCTGATAGACTTATGAGCATGAAAAAACATATTTTAGAAACTTTAGAAAAGTACGAGAAAGTTTTTCCAGGAGATTTAGACCTGCCAAAGTTTAAAGAATTTTTAAATAATCCAGAAAATATGGGTGAAAAAAGTGTGGATAGAAAAAATATGAACGGACATATTGATGCGGATGCTCTTGTTGTTCATAACGGCAAAGTGTTGATGATCTATCATAAAAGTTTACAAAAATGGTTGCAACCAGGAGGGCATATAGAAAGTGAGGATAAAAATATTTTCGAGGCAGCTGTGAGAGAGGTGAAGGAGGAGACTGGTCTAGATGTAGAAAGTGTTGAGGGTGTGTTTTCTGAAATCCCTATTTCCATAGATGTTCAGATTGTTCCAGAAAATAAAAAGAAAGAAGAAGCTGAGCATATTCATTACAGCTGTATGTTTTTGTTAAAGCTAAAAGATGAAAATCAAAAAATATTAAATAACGATGATGGGGTGGGTGATATCAAATGGTTTACTTTAGACGATGCAGCAAAAGAGGACAAAGGCACCGCATTACCAAAAGCAGTTTCAAAATATAAAAAGTTTTGTATACTCGGATAATGACAGACAGAAAAGGCAACAAACCAAATAATGATGATGGACCACAAGATCCTAGTAAAAGGAGATTTTTAAAAGTTGCAGGAACGGGGGCGGCTGTTGCGGCTACAGGTGGTGCCAAAGTTCCAGTACAAATTGCAGCAGCAGTACCCGTCATTAAAGAAGCCGTAGGAAAAGCTGTTGGTGGAGCAATGAAAGGTCTAATACCCAAAGAGTTATTAAAAATTCTGTCCGGAATTGAAAGAATTTGGGATTTTGAGCCTACAAAATTATTTAGAAAAGGAAATTTCATTGAAAGAATAGAAAAAGTATTTCTTTTAAAAGAATTTGAAAGAGATGGTAATGGAATACTCAATGTAAGTTTTTTAAAAACTTTACACGATGTTTTAGGATATAACTTGGCATATTCATATACAAACAAAATGACAATTAAAGATTTTTTCAATGAAGATGTTTTTGATTATTTTAATGAAGAATATTCTTATGAAGAAGATGATGATAACTATGATGAAGATGGTAAATTGATCCCGGAAGTAAAAAAAGATATACCGGAAGAATTAAAAAAAGCTAAGGCAAGGCTTTTGGAAATTACTGGGCTTGAGGAAACAGATACAATTACTGAAATTGGTGAAAAAATAATAAATATTGAAATACGATTTTATGAACAGTATATTCGAGAGTTGAAAGCTTTAAATTTATATAAGTATGGTGTTTCTAATAAGGAAGAACTTTTAAGTATTATACACTCAGTATGCTCAGCTTATCACAACGGGAAATATATAAATGGAGAATACTCTTATCGTGGGTACAATAGAGGGGAGTTCTTTTATCTTAAAGATGGGGTTGTTTTAAAATTCAGAGGAAATTACCAATATTTAAGTCGTGAGGATAAAGAAAGGTTTAGTGAAGAGCTGAAGAGTATTTTGATAGATTTAGATAAAAGATTGTTTGAGATTGAAACACCAGAAAGAGAGGAGTGGGAGAGAAAACAAAAAGAAGAAGAGGAAAAACGTGAAAGGGAATGGGAAAAACAAAGACGAGAAGAAGAAGAGAAGAGGAGAGCAGAAGCGAGAAAAAAGAGAGAGGCTCAAAATGAAAATATGAGTTCAAGAGAAAATTTTGAATGCACAATTAAAGAAACAAAAGAAAAATGGTTTGAGGGTCTTGATAAAACTTTTACAATTACAAAAAAACCTATTTGGGGGCAAAACCAAGAATTAAAAATTGTAGATGTTCGAAAATATTTTGAACAAATTTTAGCAGAAATTTATAACAAAGAAGTTGTGGAGGGTTATGGTGAAAGTTTTGAAACTTATAAAAATGGCTTTAGTATGCTTTATATGGAAGAAGAAACCGGAAAGGATTCAATACAGGTGGTAACCAGTAATATGGGGATAGTTAATTTCCTACGGGACAAGATAAAGAAAAAAGAGCCTTTGATGATCCCTAACAAAAGTTTTGAAGATCCAAACAAATATGATTATGATGAAGAATTAAAAGCAATATTAGGTGAAGAGGAAGAGTAAATATTTATCTCGAAACAAATAGGTGAGTAAGGGCGATGGCGTCTATTTCGTTATACTGTGCAATCATTTTAAATATTCTTACTTACTCTTTTGCCAGATTAGTTCAAAGAGTTGGTTATATGTATCCGCAACTTCCTTGCTATTAATTTTGATAGCAAAATATGGAGCATTCATTTTTTGGATTAAAACAGTATTGCCTTGGATTGTAATGTTTGAATTTATCTTAAATCCCTTGGGTAAATATTTTTTTGTAGTTCTGTTCTTTGGAAGATATATTTTTGAGTCTTTATTGTTTTCAGTTAAAAGCAACTTGAAATTCAGGTTGGCTTTGTAGTTTTTAATAAAAGTGAAAGGAAAATTCTTATCTAAATTAATAAGCTTCTCCCTGTCAGAGATTATCATATAATCTGAATTTTCACTTGCATTCTTAAGAATTTCTAAAATGGCAGTTTTAATACCTTCCGCACCTTTATATATCTCTAAAAGATTTTCAGAACTAACATTTGTAAGATAATTATTTAATTCCGGGATTATTTTTAAAACATCGTCTCTCTGGCCATCAACTAATTTTTTCAAAAAATCAGGGTTTTTTGCTTTATACAGGTTCTTCATACCGACATAAACAAAGCTTGCCAGCCCTTTTTGAATCAAAGTTGTCAAACAGTTGTAAACAGTGGTTCTTTTTACATTACTTTTTATTGAGATTTGTTGAACAGTTGCTGTATCAAATGAAAGCAATGCAACATAAACCCGTGCATCTTTTTCTGTTAGCCCTAAATACTTTAGTTTTGTCAAAATTTCGGTCAACATTTTTTTTCTTTAATTTATATGGGTATTTTATATGAATTTTAATTTCTGTCAACAATTCTGACAAGATTCTTTAAAGATTCTATAATGTACGTGAAATGAAAAATATAAAAATATTACTGTTAGCAAGTATTGTAATTATTGAGGGGTTCTTTTTACTTATTGGTAATCATGAAAACAAAGATAATCCTATAAGGGTGGGGCACATTCCTGGCACCGTGCTTACTTTTCCAGGAGAAGTTATTAAATATACAAATTTATTAAAAGATAGCGGTTTAAAGTATGAAATTGTGGAATTTGCCACCAGTAACCAGGGATACGAGGCGCTTGTTCGTGGAGATATAAATGTTTTACCTACAACAGCTTTTTTAGGTATCGCACAAAACTATCACAAACAAAATGATGCTGTGAAAATATTTGCTGCATCGAACTATAAGGTAGAGGATAAGATAGATCAGGTCTTAGTAAAGAAGGATTCAGAAATAAAAAAACTATCAGACATTTCGGGTAAAACTTTAAAGTATGGAGTATTTCCAGGGTCTACCCACACAACCTTTACAAAAAATTATTTAAGATCAAAAAATATTGATTTCTCTAAAATAGAATTTGTGGGTATTGCCCCTAATACACACCTTCAAGCTCTGGAAGCTGGGTCAATAGATGTGCTTGGTACATACGAGCCAATGGCTTCAATAGGTTTAGAAAGTGGAAATTTTGTTTCAATTGAAAACTCTATTTATGCAAATAGTTTCCCAGATATACCATTAAGCGTGGGTATAGTGAACAATAATTTCGCCATTAGTAATGTAGAATTGTTAAAGAAATTTGTTATTGCTTACGATAGGGTGTACCAAGAAATAATATCAAACCCAGAAATGACAAAAGAAGTATTGGTTAAAGCGTATAACCTAGACGAAAATACCGCAAAACTCATAATCGTTCCTAAAGGGTTGGTAAATACAAACTTTGATGATGCGAAGCTGCAAGCGTTTGCAGATTATTTAGTTGGGATAAAAGAGTTGGAAAAATCTTTTAATGTCTCAACTATTTTATTTAGAAATTAATTAACAATTAAATGATTTCGATTAATAATTTATCTAAAACATATAATAATCCTGATGGGGATTTGCTTTCACTTGATGGTGTGTCTTTGGAAGTAAAGAATGGGGAATTTGTGACTATATTTGGACCGAATGGAAGTGGAAAAACCACACTTTTTAACATCATTGCTGGACTGGAAAAACCCAGCAATGGAGATATAAAAATAAAAGATGAAAAGGGTGATGATAAAAACCTGGAAGATGTAAATGTGGGCTTTGTTTTTCAAAATTATAATGAGTCTATGTTTCCTTGGCTATCGGTACTAGACAATGTTTTGTTCCAACTTGATTGCCAAAAAGTGGATAGAAAAGTTTCTTTGGAAAAAGCAAAATATATTCTAAGTAAGGTAAAACTGTGGGAACACAAAAACAAATATCTGTACCAACTGTCTGGGGGGATGAGGCAACTTGTTGCCATTTCTAGAGCGTTTGTCTCTGAACCGGACTTTCTACTGATGGACGAACCCTGCTCTGCGCTTGACTATCAGACTACAAAAAAAGTGGATTTAGAATTATTAAACTTGTGGCAAGAAAAAAAACTTACAACCATAGTCGTTTCTCATGACATTGACGAAGCAGTATTTCTTGCTGACAGGGTAGTAGTTCTTTTTAATAGACCTGGAAAGGTAAAAAGTATAGTTGAGGTGGACTTGCCAAGGCCGAGAACAATAGACATGTTTCAGTCGGAAAAATTTTTCGAGATTAGAAAAAAAGTTTTAAATGCCTTTATTTATGAATAAAATTTTAAATTTACAAAAATATTTTCTCTATCTCGTTGGACCATTCTCAATTATTTTTTTATGGTTTATTTTGACTGAGTTTAAGCTTATTTCCCCGATTTTTTTACCTAAACCAATTGAAGTGGTTGTGAGCTTTTACAATACTGTTTTAGATTTTACGCTCATTACAGACATAGGTTTTACCCTTTACAGGGTTTCCTTTGGGTTTTTAATAGCTACAATTGTTGGAGTGCCCATTGGGCTTTTGATGGGATATTATAAAAAAGTCTCCAACTCTCTCGAGTTTTTGGTAGAGTTTTTTAGGGCAATACCAGCTACCGCCCTCTTCCCGCTTTTCCTACTTATATTTGGTATAGGTGACGACGCAAAAATAGGTATTTCTGCTTGGGCAGCAGGACTGGTAATTGTGTTAAATAGTATGTACGGAGTGCATTTGGGCAAAGAAAATAGAATAAAAGCAGCCAAGGTTATGAAAATAAGTGAGTGGGATTTATTTAAAAGGGTTATTTTCCCTGAGGCACTGCCACAAATATTTGCAGGTCTTCGCATAGGCTTATCTTTTTCTCTAATTGTTGTGATAGTGACAGAGATGTTTATAGGGACGAATTTTGGGTTAGGACACAGGATTATTGACACGCAACTGGCATATAGAATAGATGAAATGTATATGACTATTTTGGTAACGGGTATTATAGGATTTTCTTTGAACAAAATTCTGCAGAGAATAGAAAACAAAATAATTCACTGGAAAGGAAAATAAAATTATCTTCCCACAAATAGGTGAGTCAGGGCGATGGCGATCGCGTCTATTTCGTCGTCTTGTTTTTTCGACCATTCTTTTTTTATTTCAAGATTTTTAAAATCAAGTTTTAAGATTTTCTCTACAATAAAATAAACCTGTTTCTTGTCCGCCTTCCCATAACTTGTTAAATAAGTTTTCACTTGGAGTGGGGTGTACTCACCGATTTTTAATTTATTTATTTGTCCTGCAAGTAGACAAATTCCGCGTGCCTCGGCGACTTTGATGGCAGTTTTCTGGTTGGTAGTAAAAAATAAATCTTCGATAGAGAGCTCGGTTGGTTTATATTCTCTTATTATTTCGTTGAGTGTATTAAAAATAAATTCTATTCTTTCAGAAAAAGTTTTCTTTTTATTTGTTTCGATACAACAAGAAAAAACCAGTTTCGGACTTTGCATTTTTCCTTCGATTATCGCCACTCCACACCTGTCATACCCTGGGTCTATTCCTAAAATCCTACGTTCTCTTTGCATATGTCTCTAAACACTGAATAATTTTTCCCCACAATTCTTTTTGGGATAGTTCAACTAGTGCTAAGGGGTTACTGACAGCTGAATTTTCATATATTTCTGTTACAATTTGGTCTATTTTTTTGTCACTTTCCACAGCCCTCTCTAAATATTTAGATAAATCGGCTTTCATTTTTTCAAAAACATTGTCGCCTAACATTTTTACATCTTTATTAAAGAAAAAATTTTTTATATGTGATGTTTTAGAACCATTTTTACAGACCCAGTTATAATCAATCATTATGAGCGAAGAAGCAAAAAGCCGCATAAGTTCACTCTCGGGTTCGTTAGTAAAAATGTTTTTTCTAAACATAGTATTTTTAAGCAAATCAGCAAGTCTACTTAGCTCAAAAGCTGACGACTCGAGTGCGTCCTCTGTTTTTGTTCTTTCAATTTCTGGTTCAGCATTTGCATGTCTAGAGGAAACACGGAAAGAAACGGTTCTTTCTACAATTTTTTCAGGTACTTTCCTGGGGTCAAATTTTTTATCTAGTTCATAAGTTCTTTTTAAATATTCAAACATCAATAGCTGGACAACAGATCTTCCTCTAGAATAAAAAAAGGACCAAAAAACAAAATCCCACATCTGCTCGCTGGTGAGCTTTGGTTTTTTATCTTTCTCAATTATATTTGAGAAAGGATTATTTTGAAAAAAACTCGGAAGTTTCATATTATTTTTTTATATACAGTATACACTGTTGGGTGGGAATTTTTTTCATCAGCTCCTACTTTTTCCTCACTATTTTTCTGCCATATATTTTCGTCTATTTTTGGGAAAAATGTATCAGCATCGAAAACTCCGTCGACATGGGTGATATGTAACTCGTCGACTTTGTTTATAAACTGTTTATAAATCTCCCCACCACCAATTATCCAGAGAGCTTGGGAATGTCCCCCCCCTCTTTTAAAGAGGGGGTTCGGGGGTGATTTTATGAATTCTTCTAAACCTCTGAAACTTTCTACCCCTTCTACTTTGTAGTTTTCATCTCTAGTTAAAATAATATTTCTTCTATTTGGGAGCGGTCTAGACTTTTCTGGCAAAGACTCAAAAGTACGTCTACCCATCACTACCGCGCACTCATTTGTGAGTTTTCTAAAACGCTCAAAATCCGTTTTTAAATTCCAGAGAGGTAGGGAATTATTTTTCCCCAACTCATTATTTTTCCCAATAGCGGCTATAATCTTGATTTTCATTTGTATAAAGTATAGCAAATTATAGCTTTGTTAGAAAAATGGTGTAAAATTATTGTATGGCTAGAGAAAATACACAAAAAGAAAAAGGTCCAGAAGACATAGCAAAAGAAATTTTTCAAATGATTAAAAAAGAATTTAAAAGTAGTAATTTGAATTTAGAGGTTTTAGATAAAGATGAAGAAGAGGGGGAAAATTTTGAGATTTCAAGTGAAGACAAGGGAATCTCATTTGCTTTTTCTATTAAAGACAAAATGTTTTACATTATCGATTTTCAAATTAAAAAGAAAGAAGATGGTTTGGGTAAAAAAATAATTAAAAAAATTGAGAAGATTTTAAAGTCTGTGGGATTTAAAAAAATAATCATTGACCCAGTTGTAGATAGCACGCAAGCAAGATCATTTTGGTTGGGGAGAGAAAATTGTGGATTTACAAAAACAGGCCCTAATACGGCAGAGAAAATTTTGAAATAATAAATAGAAAGAAAAAAGGCTTCCAGGTCGGATGAGTGACCGGGAAGACTTTCCCCTCGGGTGGCGAGCCCGGTTTCTTGCCGGTCTTTCCTCCTGAGGTTGAATAGTATCATATCATGTTTAAAATTAATGTCAAATGATTTAATGTGTGTTGTTGTGTGAAAAAAGTATTGAAAAATAAAGGTTTTTGGGGAATTTTACTAAAAACTCCTTATTTCACAAGCAATTTTCAGGTTTGAGGACTACTTTTATACTCCGACACACGAAAAAACTCTGTAAATATTTATTTATTTTAGAATCTTGCTAGACTAAAAAAAGGCCTCGCGTATCGTACGAGGTTTAATAAAACAAAATAAATTCAAAAAATATTATGATGAAAGATAAACAAGTTGAGAAAATTTTAAAAGCAGAAGAGGCAAGACAAAAGAAAAATATTACTTTGATTGCATCTGAGAACTATGTTTCCAAAGATGTGGATGTAGCGGTGGGGAGTAAGCTGGGGAATAAATATTCTGAAGGTTATCCAGGACGCCGATACTATAAAGGGCAAGAAAACTCTGACAAAATAGAGTTGTTGGCACAGGACAGAGCACTAAAAGTTTTTGGTTTGAGTAAAAAAAGTTGGGCGGTAAATGTACAACCACTTTCTGGAAGTCCTATGAATACTGCAGTTTATTTTGCTTTGTTAAACCTAGGTGACACTATTATGGGTATGGCTCTCACTGCCGGAGGACACCTCACACATGGTCACAAAGTTTCATTGTCTGGAAAATATTTTAACTCAGTACAGTTCGGAGTTGACCCAGTTACAGAAGCTATTAATTATGATGAAGTTGAAAAAATCGCAATAGAAAACAAACCAAAAATAATAGTAGCCGGGTTTACTGCCTACCCAAGAAAAGTTGATTGGAAAAGATTCCGTGCTATTGCCGACAAAGTCGGAGCTTACCTATTGGTAGATATGTCACACATTGCTGGACTGGTTGCGGGTAAAGCCTATCCGTCACCATTTCCATTTGCAGATATTGTTACGACTACAACCCATAAAACTTTGCGAGGTCCTCGTGGTGGGATGATTTTTTCAAAAATAGTTCCCACAAAAGCAACAGAGAAATCAGAAAAAAAAGTAATGTTAAATGAAGCAATAGATAAAGCGGTTTTCCCAGGACTACAAGGTGGGCCACACATGAACAATATTGCCGGTCTTGCGGTAGCTCTTGGTGAAGCTTTAAATCCAAAATTCAAAGCTTATGCAAAACAAGTTATTACAAATGCACAAGTTATGGCAAAAACTTTTACCAAACTCGGCTATCATGTTGTAAGTGGTGGGACAGATTCACATTTGTTAATGGTTGATGTATGGATGGATGGAAAAGGTTTAACGGGGGAGCAGGCTTCTGTAGTTTTAGAAAAAAATGGAATAGTCGTGAATAAAAATACTGTGCCGGGAGAAAAACGTACACCATTTGATCCATCTGGACTTCGTCTCGGATCTGCAGCGGAGACAACTCGTGGGTGGAAAGAAAAACAATTTATAAAATGTGTAGAAAAGATGGATAAAATCTTGAAGTCAGAAGTTGTGAGATTGAGTAAAGTACAGGCTAAGAAATAGATAGATTACAAAAACACTTGAGAAATCGGGTGTTTTTTGTTAGTTATAAAATAAGATCGAGCTAGTTCCCCTCCTTCAAAAGGAGGGGAATAAGTGCTACAATAGCTCTATGACAACATCTATAATCTTTTTATTAATAATCCTCGGTCTTTTACTTTTATTGTGGGTAGTTAGAATAGTAGAGCAAAATACTGTTCTGGTGATTGAGTTTTTAGGAAAATATTCTCGCATGATGAACGCTGGGTTTAATATTAAAATCCCACTTCTAGAAAGAGTTGCAAATAAAGTTTCTCTTCGCCAACAAAACTTTGCCATCGATGGACGCTACCCATCGGCTGACAAGGTTATCGTAGACGTAGCTACCAACTTGATTTATGTGGTGGACGCCTCAGATGAGGGGATTAAAAAATATACTTACTCACTAGAAAATAGGAATCAAAGTATCGGAGCGATTATTGAAAACTCTTTGAGAACGTATATTGCCAAAGAAACTCATGAGGGGATATTAGAAAAAAAAGAGGAGTTGGCATCACATATTCAAAATGATTTGGAAAAACAATTTTTAGAGTGGGGTATGTTTATTAAGTCTTTCCAGATCACTAATGTAAATTTCCCGCTTACTATCACAGATGCTATGAGTGAGGTCGTAGCCAGTTTGCAACTTCGTAAAGCTGCAGAGAATAAAGGTGAAGCTATAAAGATCCAAGCAATCAAGGAGGCAGAAGCGGAGAAAGAGAGAAAAAGGTTGCAAGGTGAGGGTGTGGCTCAGGAGCGAGAGGCGATAGCAAAAGGACTAGAGAACTCGATACTCACATTGCAAAAAATAACAACACAAAACCCAAAAGAGATCATGGCTATTCTGTCACTTACTCAATACTTGGATACATTGAAAAGTGTGGGTGTTTCTAATAATTCCAAAGTTATTTTTATGGATACTTCTGTTGGTAAAACTTCGGAGCTAATGAAAGATTTAATTGCGAGTCAAGAAATAAAATAAATTATGGTAGAAAGAAGAAGAAATTTTCCAGTAAATCCTGATGTGATTTTAAGTGATAGGGAAACCGGGAAAAGAAGAAAAATAAAATTAACACCACAACAAAGTCTTTTTTTAGATGGGTTACTATCAAAAAACAACGGAACAGTATTGCCTTACGTTAACATTTCTCAAATTTTTAAAACCAAAGAAGGTATAGAAATGTCAGATAATAATATAGAAAGTTATGTGGCAAATAATAGAGAAAGACTAATTGCGGACGGTATACCTGTTGGTCAAGAAAGGGCAAATCTTTTAAATAAAAGTAGAGGAGTAATAACGGCTTTAAATAATCCAGGTAAAGTATATAAGAAAAAGTCGCCAAATATATATACCAGAAGAGAAGATTAGAACTTATGAAAAACAAAGGGAAATTTATTGTACTCGAGGGAATAGATGGTTGTGGGAAAGATACGCAGCAAGATTTGTTGGAAAGTTTTATTTCTGAAAATAAAAGCCTAGATGAGTTTGTGTTTTTCCACGTGCTTGATGAAAGCATAAAACACACAAAAACTTTGCGAGATGCTATGTTTCATTGTGGTCACAGATGGAACACTATGTCTGAAATGCTGATTTTTTGGGCAGACAAATTTGAAACTATTTTGCAAATAAAAAAGAATATTGAAGAGGGTAAAAATGTAGTAATGAATAGATGGGAAGTTTCTAATTTGGCCTACCAAATTTATGGTAAGCAAAAAAGTGAGCACGAAGAATTTGCCCGGATGATGCTAAGAGAATTGGACAATATTTTGAAACCAGACCTATATATTTTGTTTGATATTTCTATCGAAGAAAGTGGGAGAAGACGAGCGATGCGCAGTGGGCAGACAGGAGGGAACGCAACTGACAATTATTACGAACAATCTAAGAAAGACTTTTTTGAAAGAGTTATATATGGATATAAAACAGAAATAAAAAAGTTTAATCACGCAATAATAAATGGCGAACAACCAAAAGAAAAAGTTTTTGAGGACACACTGGAGGCTATTAAAAATGTATGTCAATAAAAATAAAAACCCCACCTAGCCTCCCCTTAATTAAGGGGAGGAAGAGAGCAGGGAAAATAATTGTGATCGATGGTGTGGATGGGAGTGGTAAGAAAACGCAAACAAAACTTTTGGTTGCAAGATTAAAAAAACTAAAGAAAAGAGTTGTGACTTTTGACTTCCCTCAATATGAAAAAAATTTTTTTGGTAGAAATATAAAAGAATTCCTAACTGACCCCGAGTATCAATTTCACAAACAACATCCAAAAGTTTTTTCCATGATCCTAGCCGCAGACAGATGGGAAACAAAAGAAAAAATAGAAAAATATTTAAAGAAAGGATATTTGGTAATTTTAGACAGGTACATGTCGTCAAACCAAATTCACCAGGGTGGGAAAATAAAAGATGATAAAAAGTGGAGTGAGTTTATGGATTGGCTAGATATTTTAGAGTTCAAAGTTTTTAAAATACCTCGGCCGGATATTATCTTATATTTAAATTTAAATATTGTGACAGTAAAAAAACTGCTGGAACAAAGAGAAAAAAATGACAATGCCGACAAAGACATAGAACATCAAAAAGAGTCACAAGTCTCAGCTCTGAAATTAGCTAAGAAGTATAAGAATTTTAAAGTAATAGATTGTGACAATGAAAAGGGTGGAATTAAAAGTAGGGAAGACATTTCTGATTTAATTTTTGAGAAAGTTAGAAAATATTTATAGAATTTATTGCTATCTTAAGATAAGTTATTTGTAAAATCCTGCATAACTTTTCCATCTAACAATCCACTTTTTTCCGCCTGCACATGCAAGACTTGGCCAAATTTTTCTATAAATTTAAAACCAAAGTTTTTGTAAAGTTTTCTTCTTTTGTTTTCATTATTTACAATGTCCATATCAGTGCAAATATTTTTCACCATTTTCAGATCACACACAGATGAGAACCAAAACTGTGCCTCTATTTTGTCTATGGCTTTCACGTATTTTGCTTCTAAAGTTAGGAAATTGTCGTATTCATTACACAGAACCTCAATATTTGTGGAAATAAATTCTGGAGTTTTTTTAGCAACTTCTTTCACAGCTTCTGATTCGGTTATACGGTCCACTTCTTTTTTATAGTGCATCACCACATCACCAGTGATAATTTCCCCCATATCGTGCATTAAAATCATTTTCGTAACTTTTTCAAAGTCTAATATATTTTCTGGGTCTTCTAGATCACGAAAATAATGTGCCAATATAAGCATGTTGTAAACATGTTCAGCCACAGACTGTGTTTCAAAAACTTCTTGTCTTTGTAAATTATAACGGATAACTTTGTTTAAATTATAAGTATATTTAATTTTTTCTATCTCATTTATAACCCAATCATCAGTGATTTCGTCAAATTTCATAAGCAAATTATATCATGATATAATCTTGTTATGTCACAAATAGAAATAGAAATTAAAAGTTTGTTAGGAGAAAAAGGCAATGCTGAAAAGTTAATTAGTGATTTGTTGGGAAAAGGCTTTGATCTGGCAAATGTCAAAAAAAGTTCCCAACTTAACCACTATTTTACTTACAAAGATTTAACTAAATTTAAAGAAGTATTTGGGGGACTTGTAGAAAATAAAGAAAGTTTTAATAATATTTTAGAAAAAGGACGTGATTTTTCTATTCGCACACGTGAGACAAATGGCACAAAAGTTATTTTGGTAATAAAAGCATCACTCGGTGAAGACTCAAGTCAAAATGGGGTTTCTCGTCTAGAATTCGAAGAAGTTTTACCCATGAGTTTAAAAGATCTAGATGACAAGTTGTTGGACTGTGGTTTAGAATATCAGGCCAAGTGGTCGCGTGCGAGAGAGGAGTATAAAAAAGACAATATTACTGTATGTCTAGATAAAAATGCTGGTTATGGTTACTTAGCTGAGTTTGAAACTGTAACAGAAAATGAGGGAGATGTAGAAAATGTAAAGAAAGAACTGGTGAGTTTTATGAATGAGTTAGGGGTTGCAGAATTAAAACAAGACAGATTAGAAAGAATGTTTGACTTCTATAATAAAAACTGGCCAGACTACTATGGAACTGACAATATTTTTTCAATTGAGTAAAGAGTATACATACCCCGCGGAGCGGGGTATAATACTAAAATAAAAAATAAACTAAATTAGTAATATGTTTCTCTCAGACACAGATATAGAAAAAGCGGTAAAGCAAAAAAAAGTAAGAATAGATAATTTTGAAGTTGCACGTTTAAACCCAGCTAGTTACGACATTTTGTTGGGCAATAAATTTATTATAAATAAAGAATTTAAAAGTAAAATAATAGACCCTGTAAATAAAATATACCCAGAAACAGAAGAAATTTTTATTGCTGACGACTCAGAGTTTATTCTCCATCCAGGTCACTCGGTGCTCGGTATATCGCACGACTTTTTTGGTTCAGATGATTATTTGATCCAACTTGGTGGAAAGTCGTCACTCGCACGCGTGGGACTTATGATTCATAACACTGCCGGGGTGATTAATCCTGGACACTATTTAAATATTGTTTTAGAGCTAACTAACCAAAACACTTTGCCGATAATCCTGCGCCCCAAGATGCCGATAGGGCAATTAGTTTTTTCTAAACTGTCTAGTAAACCAAAGAGGGATTATCGTAAAGTAGGTAATTTTTCAAAGAATAATTGGGAAAATTTTATCAAAGAAAATAAAACAGACAAAAAAACACCTGTCTTATCAAAGAAAAAATAAATTTTTGTTATTTACTTTAATCTATTAAAGATGTAGAATATGGCTCTCAACGAGAGGAGAGTAAGATGGCATTGCAACAGTGGTATTTGTTGTTGGGTTTGGTTGCACTGCTTTGGTCATGGTGGCAACACGATGACAAGAGTCAGTTCTGGCTGAACCTATCAACTCTGTTCGGTGCGTTTCTGGTTTACCATAGCCACTGGCTTTGGTAGACCGACTCTGAAATTCTTTCTTAGGGAGCCCCGCGTATTTGTCTAACAAACGGCGGGGTTTGTAATTTTAAAATAACTAAAACATTTGAAATTGGTTTGTCAAAATTTGCAAATCTGGGAGAAATGGTAAACTCTATTTCTTATAAGTTAAATTAAAATTAATATGCAAAACAGACACCAAGAGTATCAATATTTAGATCTATTAAAAGACATTTTAGAAAACGGAACCTTAAAACATGACCATAATACAGGAACAGGATTGGTGAGTGTGTTTGGTCGACAAATGCGTTTTGATCTTTCAAAAGGGTTTCCACTTCTAACTACAAAAAAAGTCCCATTTAATAGTATTTTACACGAGTTGTATTGGTTTATGTCAGGGCAAACAAATATTAAATACCTGGTAGACCACAAAGTTCCCATCTGGAACGATTACCCATTTAAAATCTATAAAAAGAAAGTAGAGAAAGGAGAGTTTCCAGATATGGCTTTAGAAGAATTTGTAGAAAAAATAAAAATAGATGACGAGTTTGCAAAGCAGCATGGTGAACTCCCACATATCTATGGAGAACAGTGGCGCGCTTGGACTGCGAGCGACGACGGTAGACCAATAGACCAATTAGCGTGGGTGATAGATACACTAAAAAATTATCCAGAGAGAAAACATGCTGTGCTTTCTGCATGGAACCCAACATTTTTATATGGTATGGCAAAAAAAGGCGAGTCACTTTCTTTTCCTCTTTGCCACATTCTTTTTCATTTTAATGTTCAAGGAAATAAACTTTCATGTCAGCTTTATCAGAGAAGTGCTGATATGTTTTTAGGGGTACCGTTTAATATTGCTAGCTACTCTGCACTCACAATTATTATTGCTAAAATATGTGGTTATGAACCAGGGGAATTTGTACACACATTGGGAGATGCGCATATTTACGAAGACCACATGGACCAAGTAAAGGAACAATTACAAAGAGAGCCGATGCAATTTTGTAAATTAGAAATAAGTGATGAAGTAAAAGATCTAGAATCTTTCCGACCTGAAATGGTAAAAATAGCCGACTATGTATCGCATGATGTATTAAAAGCCAAAATGACTGTGGCGGGAGGCTTTGATGAAAAAGATAGGAAATAGTTTCTTGAAGTGCTTTAATCTCTAAATAATCCTCCCTTGCGAGAGCTTTTGCCACACG
>CAYMOA010000009.1:24014-25839 GCA_964391935.1 uncultured Candidatus Saccharibacteria bacterium
CTTGAAGTGCTTTAATCTCTAAATAATCCTCCCTTGCGAGAGCTTTTGCCACACGCATATGTGTCAACCCAGCTCACATCTATACATGTAGATGCACCAGACTAAACATTGGATTATGGAAAAGGCAGAAATATGTCAATTACTTAGAGATTAAAAAACTTTAAGAGCACCTTACACTTTAAGTGTAAGAATCAATTTATAAGCTAAAAGCGAGTGACGGTAGAGAGGAGGGCTCCTTTTTGCCACAGAGTGGGGTTGCGGACCACAAACTGCGCTCTACCGCCTGTGAACACACCAGACCCTGCGGGGTAAGCGGGAGCTGGCATGCCACTTTTAACTTACAAATTATTAAATTTCAATGTACGAATATATGCTATACTTCTTGCAAACTAAGAACTACTACTCTCTAGTTTAGTTTTTGTTTCAAATTACTCTGTTTGAAACGATAACAAAATTAGAAACATATTGTAGCAGTTAATAAAAATTATGTCAAGCCCCTACAAACAAGCAGACGAGAACGAGGAAAAAGACTTAGGTAATAAGGGTTTTGTGGGTGATGTGGGAGAAGATACCATAAAGTTAAAACAACGTGACCAGGTGTTGGATTCGGCACTTCGCCCACAGTCTTTTGATGAGTATGTCGGTCAGAAAACCGTAAAAGAAAACCTAAAAGTTCTATTAAAAGCTGCCAAAGAAAGAAATCATCAGCCAGAGCATCTTCTTTTTTATGGACCACCAGGGCTTGGGAAAACTACTATCTCACACCTGGTTGCCAAAACATTGGGGGCAAACATGAAAACCACAAGTGGACCTGCGATAGAAAAAGTTGGCGACCTTGCTTCGATACTTACTAACTTAGAAAGCGGTGATGTTTTATTTATCGATGAGATTCACCGACTTAATAAAATGATCGAAGAGGTTCTGTACCCAGCCATGGAAAATGGCGTGATCGATATTATCATTGGAAAAGGTCCAGCGGCTAGAACTATCCAACTCGATATCCCACCCTTTACTCTCGTAGGCGCAACAACTCGCGTTGCATTATTGTCGGCTCCACTTCGCTCGCGTTTTTCTGGTGGCGTTTTTAGACTAGAAAATTATTCTATAGATGAGATTATGCAGATAGTAAATAGAAGTGCTGGGATTCTCGGTATAGAAATGGAAGAAGATGCCTCAGAAGAAATAGCCAAAAGAAGTCGCTCTACTCCGCGTACGGCCAACTATTTATTAAAAAGAACTCGTGACCTGGCTCAGATCAATAAAACTGCAGTGACTAAAGAAGTTGTACAAAAAGTTGTAGACATGTTGGAAATAGATGAATGGGGGATGAATCAAGTCGACAGGAATTTATTGATTACAATAATTAAAAACTTTAACGGTGGACCAGTTGGACTATCTACTCTCGCTGCGTCTCTCTCAGAGGAGCAGGAGACGATAGAGGAAGTTATCGAGCCGTATCTATTACAAATAGGGATGCTTGAGCGTACATCGCGCGGGCGTGTAGCTACTCAAAAAGCCATCGACTTTTTAGGGTTGTAAATTAAACCCCTGTGAAAGAAATGTTTTTTGCTTTGAGATCAGTAATAAGTTTAGAAATTATCTGGTGACGTGTCTCTATTTTCTTATCTATCATCACAGAGTAATTAAGGTCTGCACTCACACCTGTACCTTTGAACTCAGTAAGTAAAACTTTATCAAAAGTAGTATCCGGAAAGCCGGCAATACAATTTTTAAAAACATTTTCTATTTCAGAAAAAGCGCTAGCCTCGTTTTGGATGCTCAAGTTTATTTTTATAGTATCAGAAATAATATGTGGACCCTCGGC
>CAYMOA010000009.1:25939-27865 GCA_964391935.1 uncultured Candidatus Saccharibacteria bacterium
CCCAAGATTGGTCCTGTGTCCATGCCGAGACTAGAAAGTGAAAAGATACCAACTATCGCCCACAAAGCCATCTTTGCTAAGCCAACAACTCTATTGGTGATTGGTTTTAGTTCTGGTTTATTTAGGGCAGGCACAGTTTTTATAAGAGGTTCCAGAAGTGGACCAACTATAATTGCTATTTGTATTCCGATGAGAGCAAATACTAAACCTTTTAAAGTGAGAGTGATATAAGAAGGTAGTGCTAAAGTTAAAAGCCCAAAATAAATAGCGATTATTAGAAAAAGTTTAGTATTAAACTTTTTTAATTGGTCTTTTAGTAAAATAGAGAAATCCGGCATGGTTTTTTCAAATGCAAAACCGACATATCTCACAAAAAGTCTCCAAATAAGTGGTAAAAGTAAAAAGGAAATAATAACCGTGATCAGAGCAAAGATAAATTGCAGTGGGGTATTACCAAAAATTTCAAACGAACTTAAAAAACCTAAAGTGTCTAGATATTGTGGGGGGATAATACTTGCTGCTGTAAACTTTGCAGCAGTTATACTTGCAGTATTTGTAGCCAGGTTTTCAGATGATTGCATTGTTCCACTTGCAGTAAAAGTAGCCACGACGTTGTTGATAATTGTATTTGTACTTGTATTCATATATTTTATACATGTATTCTACCATAAAAAAATCCCAAATTTGAAAAACGCTTAAACTCTAGTTTTCCAAACGTTTTTATGTTTACCTGCTTCCTCTAAAAGGAGTATTTTATTGTAAGCCACAATAGCTTTAAAAAGATTGGGTTCATTTTTTATTAATCCACTTAGTTTTTGTACTGCTTCTTTACATTCTAGAAAACCTTCTGCATCTTTGAGTTCCAATTTTTTACTGGACACATATTTTTTTAAATAAATATCGTAACCATCCTCAAATATATAGTTTAGGTTAAGATCAATAATTGTACGCAGATATTTATGATTTTCTCGTACATTGTTTATAAAAACGTCTCTTGAGATTTCTGGGTTGTTGTTGTATTTTTTTACTAAAAAGTCCAATGAGTTCTCTTCATTTTGGGTGGCTCTCATATTTATTTTTTTTAGGTATTCATTATACAGACGCAGGATTTGGTTCTTTTTTGTGAGTAAAAGCTCAAGCTCTTTTTCTTTTGATTTAATAAATTCCTTTATCAAGCCACGACCAATTTCTTTTGAGTTTAAAGGTTGAAAACTTGGTGGCCTCAATTTATTTGTAGGGAATGGTATTTCTCTTGATTGGCTAGGTTCTGCTAAAGAAGTTGCTGCAATTAAACCACCAGCAATAACTTCCCCAATTTTTTTTAGAGACCAAGGTTTTCTCTCTAGCATAATGCAATATAGTATATCCCAATTTATTTTTTGTTGCACATAGAATCACGAATTTTGAAATTTAATATAATATCCACATGTAAATAAAAGGGTGACTGATAAATTAAAAATATGAATGATAATGAAATTAGGGTTAAAGAAAGGAAAGAGGGCAGAGAAAGATTTATATCCAATTTGGGCTATTTTGCAGAGCAAATGTATTGTGATGATGTGAATGTTGGGGTAGGAATTTTTAGGAATGTTGATGGAGATATTATAAGCAAAACTCCACGAGAATTATTTACCTGGTTCGGACGACTGAAATATGAATTTTTTGAAATAAAAGAGGATTTGAATTTGCTAGATCCAGAATGGACGCATCAAGAGAGATTGGAAAAGTTTTATGATTATTGCAAAAGGATGGAGGAGGAATTAGATATTGAAAATATTTTAGAAGAAATAGATGATTGGTATTTTGGATCTGTTTCCGGCACGTTAGCCTATAAACAGCGAGCGGAACTTTTATTGAAAATGTTTAGAGTGAATGATTATTTGAGGAATGAATTGCAATACAGAGCAGAAATGGGAGACGAGCTAA
>CAYMOA010000010.1:0-11082 GCA_964391935.1 uncultured Candidatus Saccharibacteria bacterium
GTGTGACAGTAGATTTCCAGACCTTGGAAGATGACACAGTTACTATCCGATATCGTGACGATGGCAAGCAAGATAGAATCAAAATAGGGGAAATAGAAAACTATTTGAAATAAAATGTATGAAAAAAAATGAATCTAAATTATCAACTGACTCTAATTTATTTGATAACCACAATAAGTTTGTTTTAGAGACCGGTTCCAGAAAATTTACAGGATACCATTTTCATCCAGAAAAGCTAAGTCAAGCAATGAGAGATATCTTAGTAGAGAAACTTTATCCGTTAGCAATGAGTTCTTTCGGGCAACCTGATAGTCCAAACTTTAAAAAAGATGTAACAGAACATATCCTTAATAATCCCAACGTCTTAGTAATATTAGAGGGGAATAAGTTTATTGCTTTTAGAATGTGGAATGTTTTAGAGAATTCAGAAGGAAAAATAGTTTATTTAGCTGGTATGTGTATTGATAAGGATTATCAAGGTAGTGGGCTAGGATCAGAAATGTTGCACTATGTTTACAGGTATTCTACTCAAACAATACCGGATTGGAAATATATGGTTTTAAGGACACAGAATGCTATTATGCAAAAAACATTTGAATCTTTTGTTAAGCAAATAAATTCAGGTAAATTATATGGATTTGGTAGCGAAGAAATACCTCAAGAAATCCAAAATATTGCCATGTCAGTCGCCACTTTGAATCACGATAAGAATTTGAATCCGACAACTTTGTTATCAGAAGGTGTATATGGGGCGTCTTTATATGGTAATGATGTAGACATTACAGTTAAAAATGGTAGCTCTTTAACAAAAATCCACCCAGAAAAGGGTGATGCTGTTTACTCGGTTTGGAAGAAATAAATATTTTATGATAAAAATATTAATTGTTGGATCAACTCATGGGCACGAAAAAATAGGGCAATATGTTATCCATGAACTAAGAAAAAAAGTACCAAAACTAATAAGTTTGGAATACATAATTGGAAATCCAAAAGCAGCAGAAAAAAATATTCCTTTTGTAGAAAGTGATTTAAATAGAGTATTCCCAGGAAATCCAAGAGGTACATATGAAGAGAGGCTTGCAAATCAACTAAGAAAAAAGATAATGGAAGTGGATCTGGTTATAGATATCCACTCTACTAAAACAACTGACTATTCTTCAAATTCTATGTTAATCATCACAAAACTTGATCAACAAACTCGCATGCTTATAGAAATTATAAACCCTCCAAAAGTTTTATTGATGAAATATAAAAATACTAATGCACTTATATCAGAAGCCAAAATAGGTATTGCTTTTGAGTATGGCAGGGACAATAGTAAGAAAGTTTTGAATGCAACACTGCATGATATTGGTAATCTTTTGGTTCACAACACATTACTCAAGCAAAATCCTTTTAAATTCAAAAAAAATATTATCAAGACTCAGTACTTTGAGGTCTACGATGTATGTAAAAAAGAATTTGAGGGGAGTTTTAAAATTAAAAAAGATTTTGAAAATTTCAAACTTTTAAAGAAAGGTCAGATAATAGGAAAAAAGGAAGATGGGGAGTTATTGTTAGCTGATGAAGATTTTTATCCAATTATGTTTGGGAAGAACCGATACACAACTATTTTAGGATTTAAAGCAAGGAAATATAAAAAATAATTTTTGCATTACCAAAATATCTGTGGTATATTAAATTTATACTAAAATATAGGTAACCTTATGAATCCCACTCATTCAAATATTTTAAATTATAAAATAACAACTGACTCTTTTGTTAGATTTTTTGTTATCGTAGCAATCGCAGCTTTGGTCTGGGTTTTGCGAGATGTATTGATTGCAGTTCTGGTATCAGTAGTTATAGCCTCGTCAATTTCGCCCTTGGCAACTAAGATGTCCAAATTTTACATCCCTAGACCCCTTACGGTTTTTGCCATTTTGGCTACCATGATTACATTGTTTGTTGCAATATTTATTTTATTGGTACCAACTATTTACAGCGAGTTCAGTACCTTTTCCAAAAGTTTTTATGTATTCCAACGTGACATTATTAACTATGTTTCAACCTATACTGGCAATAAACAATTTGTAAGTGATGTGATCCGTGACTGGTCACTAGAGGATATACAAAATGCGGCACTGAGTATTTTAACTTCAAGTTCTGGTGCAGTTGCCTCTACTGCGGGTACAGTTTCTTATTTTATTTTTCAAACCGTATTTATTTTCGTAGTGTCATTTTACCTTGCAGTTTTACCAGACGGGGTAGAGAGATTTTTGCGAATTATTACTCCATCGAAAAGAGAAAACTATGTTATCCATCTATGGTCACGAAGTCAAAAGAAAATTGTGGCATGGGCAAAGGGGCAATTTATCTTGGCGGTACTCATCGGCTCAGCAATTTATATTGGGCTTTCTATAATTGGTATGGAAAATGCTTTACTGTTTGCATTACTCGCGGCAGTAGGTGAAGTTATTCCTATAGTTGGTATGATGATCGCAACTATCCCAGCTGTTCTGGTAGCATTACTTTCTGGTGGGGCTCCGTTTGCGGTGACTGTCCTTATTTTTTACACACTCGTTACTCAATTCGAAAACCATATTCTTGCTCCGCTTGTGGTAAATAAAGTAGTGGGGATTCCTTCTGTAATAGTTATTATTTCTCTTGTTGTAGGTGCTATTTTAGCTGGATTCTGGGGAGTTCTCTTGGCGGTTCCGGTAGCAGCAACAATTATGGAATTCGTAGGTGATATTGAGTCTTCTAAAAAAGCACAGTTAGAAAGTATTTCGTAAAAATTACATAAAATTAATAAAATCGATACCATCCACTTCAACTCTTTGTCCATTTACAATTTCTCGATATATTTCCGAAATATCCATAGCTAAATATGTTTTATCATTTTCCAATTTTTCCCTAAATGTTATGCTTTTACCTCCATCATCTACCATTAGATTATCGAGTATGAAAGAATTTTTTTTATCTTGTAAATAATCATTTAATCTTATAATTACAATAGCATATAGATCAACTATTTGAGATAATCTTTTGATTATATCTATTCTGGAACTTTCGTTTCGAAAAGCTTCCTCTCTAGATCCTCTTTTGTTAAATAAGTATGTAAAAGAGCCTAATAATTTTTTAAAAGAATCAATGAACTCAAATACCTCTCTTTCCTCAAATTCGTGAGTTATTAAATCTCGTCTGGGTATTTCTATGTTGATTGGTACTTGTCCCTTATCTTTATTCTCTATTTCTTTTATTAGTACTTCAAATGCTAGTTTTTTCAATTCCATCATAAGGATCTCCCCGCTGCCTTGTCCTTCTCTTTTTATGTGAAATATTTTATTTCCTAAATCATAGATTCTCATTCTGAACAAATAATAATTACTTGGATTATTTTGGAAGTTTTTCAAATCTTTTTTTAATTTATCTATTGCACTTTCGATATCCTCGATTGCAAATTCAGTTGAATTATTTATAAGTATTTCTTCAGTATTCTGGCCAGAATGTTTCCTAGTCCAATATTCTTGCGTTTTCCTTGAACTTAATCTATCTAATCCACTACTTATCTCACTAAGATTTTTAATATTAAAGTGGTTGAAAAAAAATTCCGTGGGTAATTTTTCATTGTCAGGGTAATTAATTTTAATGAAGTTGACCAATAAAGTGTTTGCAAGAACTTCCCAAAATCTATCTTGTGTCATGCCACCATAATTTTCTTCTAGAAATTCTTTTAACAATTGAGTACTTTGAATGTTGAAAAAAGAATGATTATGCTTTACCCAAGAGCTCAACTCTTCTTTAAATTTGGGATCTAATTCTATTCGTCCTTCAGAATCTAAGGGTACTTTTTTACTATCAGGAATAATAATTTCGCTTTTCCGAGAGTCTGTTACTCCAACAACTGTTGCATCTGGGTCTCTTCTAAAAGGTTCTCTTAACATATTATTTTATATCTAATATCTAAAGTTTATTCTAAATACTCTATTTAGGCAATATTCGCTAGGGAATGATAAACTAGTATAAGTATGAAAAAAAGAATTGCGATTTTTGCAAGTGGGGAGGGGACAAATGCAAGTGCGCTTATAGAAAAATTTAGAGGTAGTGGTATAGAAGTAGTTTTGTTAGTTACAGATAATCTTGATTCTAATGTTGAAAAAATAGCAATTGAAAATAATATTTCTTTTCATTTTATTAATAAAGATACTTTAAAAAATGATAGTGAGACAACTATAGAAATTTTAAAGAAATACAATTTAGATTTAATAGTACTCGCGGGTTTTATGAGAATAATTCCCGAATACTTAATCAAAGAATTTCCAAACAAGATAGTGAATATTCATCCAAGTATTGATAAAAAGCATGATAAAAAAACTGGGAAAACTATCCATGATGAAGTGCTAAAAGAAGCTAAGGAGAAACTAGAAGGGCACGATCTTTTCCATGGCTCGCGAGTTCACTTTGTGACAACTGAAGTTGATGGAGGAGAAACTATAGATAGTGAAAGTTTTAAAGTTGATAAAGCTTGGACTACAGACGAACTGCTACAAGTTGTCAAAAAAGTTGAGCATGGCTTGTATTTTAGGGCAATTCAAAAAGTATTAAACAAGTAGTGAAAAGTTTGTCAGGAAATGGTAGAATGTACTGCAGATTATGACAAGTAAATTTTTTATTACCTCTGCTATCCCTTACTCAAACGGTTTACCTCATCTTGGTCATGCTTACGAATACGTTTTGACAGACGCAATAGCAAGATACAAACGAGTTTGGGAGAAAGACGACGTTCTGTTTTCTTTGGGTATGGATGAAAACGCACAAAAAAATGTTCAGAAAGCAAAAGAGTTGGGGATACCAACTCAAGAGCTTGTTGATAGTATGGGTGAAAAGTTTAGAGAACTCCACCAGAAAACCGAGATGAGTAATGACTTTTTTATTAAAACTACTAGTTTAGAACACAAAGCAGCAGCAACAGAAGTTTGGAACCGGTTAGTCAAAAATGGTTTTATTTATAAAAAAACTTATGAAGGTTTGTATTGTATTGGTTGTGAAAGTTTCAAAACAGAAAAAGATCTAACTCCTGACGGACTTTGTCCAGACCATTTAAAAAAACCTGAAACAGTAGCCGAAGAAAATTATTTTTTTAAACTCACTAGTTTTAAAGAAAAATTAATTAATTTAATTTCCACAAACGACATAAAAATAATTCCGGAATATAGAAAAAGTGAGATGCTAAATTTTCTTAATCAAGAGATTTTTGACGTTTCATTTTCTCGTCCAGAGAAATTATTAAATTGGGGAATCAAAGTTCCGAGGGATGACTCACAAGTGATTTATGTTTGGTGTGATGCACTGATCAATTATATTACCGTTCTCGGTTTTCCAGATGAAAATGGAAACATGCAAGATTATTGGAAAAATGGGAAAACTGTTCATGTGATAGGAAAAGATATTTTGAGGTTCCATTCTATTTATTGGCCTGCGATGTTGCTAGGAGCTGATTTACCTTTGCCAAAAGAAATTCTAGCGCATGGATTTATCACAAGTGGTGGACAAAAAATGTCAAAAAGTTTAGGTAATGTTGTAGGTCCACTTGAGATTTTAGATCTGTACAATTCTAACTTGTCTGAGAAAAGTATTTTAGGTGAAAAATTTGGAGCAGAAGTTTTTAGGTATTTCTTTTTGAAAAATATCAACCCACATGATGATGGTGACTTTACTTTTGAAAGAATGAAGGAACTTTATAATGCTGACTTAGCAAATGGGTTGGGGAATCTTGTGAACAGAACGGTAAAGTTGTGTGAAAAATATTTAGAGGAGAAGATTGATTTCCCACAAATTAATCTTGAAATTGAACATCCAGAATTTGCATATGCAATGAAAGATTATGATGTTATGAATGCTATGAATTATATTTTTAAAATTGTGAATGAGTGTGATGGGTATATGCAAAAGAATGAGCCGTTTAAAGTAATTAAAGTTGATATAGAAGCTGGTAAAAAACATTTAGAATATTTACGTGAGAATCTTTACATAATTGCTAGACTTTTGAATCCATTTATGCCAACCACAAGTGACAAGATAAAAGAAATTATTAAAGAAAATAAAATGCCAGAAAAACCCCTTTTCCCGAGGTATGAGTAAATTTTTAGATGAGAAAATATTAGAGACGGAAAATTTTTCTGTAGGGCAAGATTGGGAAGTCCCTATTTTAGGCTTTTTTATCATTGCTTCAAAAGACAAAAGTAAAAATAAAATAACTGATTTTACAGAATCAGAATTAATTGAATTAATTAATCTACAAAAGAGAGTAAGAGAAATTATGGAAAATTATTTAGGAATAAAAGTGGTTTATTTTTTTCAAAATGAGGATACAGAACATGGATTTCATGTGTGGTGTTTTTCGAGACATACCTGGATGGAGGAGTTTGGGAATAAGATACAATCTGTTAGACCAATTATGAACTTTGCCAAAGAAAACATGTTTACAACACACAACTTAGAAATCATTAAAAAAAGTTGTGAGGAAATACGAAAATCACTACAAATAAAGATTTATGAATAGTTTTTTTGAAATTAGTTTAGTTTATTTATGGGGAATGTTAGTGGGTTTCATCACAATATTTTTGCCTTCCATACCTGGGTTATTTAACAGTTTACTTTTTAATTTTTTCTCTGTAAAAACCGTTATTGTTATTTCTCAGATGTCTGCTTTTTGGAGTTCACTTGCACGAATTCTAATTTTCAAAAGAGAAATAATAAAAAAAGATTTAAACAAAATTATATTTTGGGGGATTGTCGGCTCACTTCTCGGTGGATTTTTTATAGGAATAATTCCTGATATAGTCCTGGTCTATATTATTTTTGGCTTTGTTTTAAAAGCTTTTATTGATAATTTAAAAAGAAAAGAGGGGATGAAAAAAGAAGACATAGTACATACTAAGTATGATATTTTTGTGAGTGGCTTTGTTGCGAATTTTCTGACAACTCTCGGTGCCCCTGCAGGAATTAGAAAGAACTTTTACCTTGCAAAGGGATACAATATGCAAGAAACTTTGGGGACCATCTCAGTATTATTTCTAATTGCCTCTTTTTTCTCACTCATTCCAAGAGTTTATTTTGGTGACCTTACTCTGGATTTGTTCTTAAAGTTAGCACCGATTTTCTTTACTTCACTTTTTGTTGCTTTTGTTGGTAGGAAAATTTTGATTAAAATTTCAGATACTATGCAGAAAAGGTATGTCTTTTGGCTACTTTTATTTTCTTTAATAATTATGCTTCCGAAAGTCTTAATGATATATTAAAATAAAAAAAATAAAATATGAAAATAGAAAATTTGACCCTAAAGGATAAGTGTGCCCTTAAGTTTATTGACTGCCACTCACATCCACATGATAAAAAGTTTTTAGAGGCTGGGGTAGATGTAGATAAAATGATGCAAGAGTTGGCAGATGTAGGTGGGGCTACAATTGCGATTGGTACTGATTATGTAGAAAATAGAAAAGCTATAGAGTTTGCTAAGAAATATGACAACTGTTGGGCAACAATCGGGATACATCCAGCTGATAGAGACGATGTTGAATTTGATGAAAAAAAGTTTGAAGAACTTTTGGAATTGGGTAAAGGGAAAGTTGTGGGTATAGGAGAGTGTGGTTTGGATTATTTTAGACTTAAAACCACTTCTGACCTCCCCTTGGAGCAAGGGGAGGAAATAGTACAAACAGAGAAAGAAAGACAAAAAGAATTGTTTGTTAGACAAATCGAATTTGCTCTCAAACATGATTTACCACTAATTATTCACGGCCGACCTAGTAAAAACTCAATGGATGCGTACCGAGATATTTTAGACATTCTGGAAATATACATTTCACAAAAAGATGATTCTCCTTCGCGCTTTACCCCAGAGGGTCTCTACGCGACTCAAGATAATAATCTTTTTGCTCAAAAGAAAACACTAAGAGGACATGCTCATTTTTTCGTGGGGAATGTTGAGATTGCTGAGAGATTTTTGCAACTTGGGTTTTTATTGTCTTTTGATGGACCAATTACATTTTCTAATGAGTATGACAATGTGATAAAGTTTGTACCAATAGAAAATATAATGATCGAGACTGACTCACCATACGCAGCACCAAGTGCCTATCGAGGACAACTAAATTATCCAAAATATGTTGTAGAGGTTGCTAAAAAAATAGCTGAGTTAAAAAATATTTCTGAAGAAGAAGTTTTAGAAGTTACAAAAAACAATGCGATTATGTTGTTTAATCTCAGATAGATTCAAAAAATATTTCTCTCAGCCTCAACCCATCACAGAAGGGTCCGCCCGGCTTCGAAAAACATTTTTCTGAATCTATTTACCGTCTAAAGCAGTAATTTAATTTTCTCCCAGAAAGATTTTTGGTCTTTGGTTAGTAAATTAAAACTATCGTAGTTAAAATCCTCTTTTTTAATATTATTTATTTTAGCTAAATCTTTTTTCAAAATATTTGGGCGTATTTTTTCTAAATGCTCTACATTGCTTAAATTCAAAATATCGTCACTTTTTAAAAAAATTATTTTCTCGCCACTCGCCAGTTGCCCAGCCTCCAAAAAAGTGTTTTTAACATTTAAAAAAGTTTTTCTAATATATTTTACATCCTCGAGACTTTTTACAAACTTCAAAACATCCTGACTTTTTAAATTATCATAGACGATATACTCTATTTTTGTTTGGTTTCCCGAGCTTAAGGAGTCAAAAAAGGACTTGTTTTCAGGGATTATTTTAGAGTAGTTCAGGCCTTCTCTTCGCAAGATTTGTATTATTGAAATAATAGGCATCAGACAAGAGTCTATCATATGTAAAAAGTGCTATACTTAAAAGTATGAATTTAGATAAAAAAAGTTTAGAACCTTTTGTAAAAAAGGGAATTATTACAAATGAACAAATGGAGTCTATGCTTGCCGAAAGCAGCCTGCACACAAAAACAAATTTTGGTGATATTATAAGCAAAATTATTTTGATTGGTTCAGTTTTATTTGGTTTTGGTATAATTACTTGGATAGCAAGTAATTGGGATCTGATACCAGACATGTTAAAAATTACTGGCACATTATTTGTTATTTTAGCTTGTTATATTGGGGCAACAAAATTAAAAACAAATTATGATCTCCCAAAAGTTTCCGAAGGAGTTTTTTTAATAGGGGGTTTGGCTACAGGCGGATTGTTCGCACTCATTTCTCAAATTTATAATATTGACTCAGATAGTTATTCTGGGATACTTTCCATCTGGTTTTTGGCAATCCTTTTACCTACTTACCTATTTAATTCTAGGATGCTTAGTATTTTGACCGCAGTACTTTTTTCTGCGAGTACCGCAACATTTATTATCGAACATGTGGGGAATAATTATGAATTCAAATATATCGCTCTTGTTTTACTTACTCAGATACTAGTTTTTATGATTGGAGGATTGCACTATAAATTCAAAGAGCATTTTGAGATAGGTCACCTCTATCGCTTGGTGAGTCTAACAGTTGGTACACTTGCCTTATTGGTCATGACTTTTTCTGGTGATTGGTATTATGATTATGGGAATAAAGCGGTAGAATTATTCCAGCCAATTTTATTTTATCCGATTCTCGGCATTATATTTTTGACAATAGTTAATTACTTTGGGGAGTTCACTAAAAAAATTCATTTCCACCAAACTAATATTTTGCTGATTGTTATCTCTATTGTTGCTTACCTGCAAATGGTGTTAACGGGTGACAATGCTTACTGGGCATATTTTGCCCTCAATGTTTTGTTTATCTTTTCTCTCATTTTTACTCTTTATGTTTCTGTTATAGAAAAAAATAAATCAATTATGAATTTTGGTATTATTGTTTCTTGTCTGTATATCTTTTCCAAAGCTATTAGCTGGCTTGAGATGTTAAATGGCTATGTATTTTTTATGGCAATTGGTCTTATTTTTATCCTCGTCGGATATACTTTTGAGAGAATCAGGAAAAATTTAATTAGTCAAATTAATCAATAAACTAATAAATAAAAAATATATGCAAAAAATAATTATAGCTTTTATACCAACATTTTTGATAGCCCTTGGCTTTATCGCCTATCTGGAAAATGATAAAAAAAGTGGAGATGAAGTAATATTGCAAGTAGTCTCCCGTGACCCAGTAGACTTGTTGAGAGGTGACTTTGTAAATTTAAATTATGCAATAGAAAATATAGAAGTGGGGAAAATACCAAACAATTTCCAAGATGGTGAGCTATCATATGGAAATAAAATATGTGTGTTATTAGATGATAGTGTGACACCCGCAAAAGAAAAAAATTTGATCAAAAAAATTGATATTGATAATTACTCTGACAAAAAAATATGTGGAACTTATGAAAACCAGATGAGTGAGTTTACTCAGAAATATTTTGACTTAAAAGTTGAGGAAAGAGATAAAATTTCCCAAGCAATGCACGACGAAAACGGGGGCTATAATTATGAAAAAATGGAAAAAAAGTGGGAGGAGTTAGGGTATAAAGCCGAGCAATATGATTTGAGTTTTGCTGCGATCAATAGATTTTTCATTCCAAAAGGGACAGGATATGTAATTGATAAAGCAGCTCGGGAAAATAAATTGACGGCGTCGATCATTGTCACAAAAGCTGGAAACTCCTATGTTAATTATCTTTTAATAGATGGTAAAAAAGTTGATTTCTCAACTATCGAACCAAGAGAATAGTTTTGGGGAAGTGCAAAACCTTTTGACTTTATTTTTTGGAAAGTTATACTTTTATTAGTATTACAGAAAATTTAAGAGGAATTTTAATATAAAGTATATGGTAAATCAAGGGGAGAAAAAACCAAGCAAAAAAAAATTAAACGAAGGTCCATTACATCGTATGAGTGAAGCTGGTTTGAGAACTTTGTATAGATCTCTACAAAGTACCAAACCTGGCTCATCTGAATTAAAAGAAGTTATAAAAGTTATGTCTGAAAAAGGTATAAACCCGTTCGGAACTTCTAAAAATGGTAGATTGAACTAAGGATTTTTTTGTGTTATAATACTCAACCTATGAATAACATAGAATCAAACGTGGGTGTAGATGAAAAGAATACGAAAGTA
>CAYMOA010000010.1:11182-15610 GCA_964391935.1 uncultured Candidatus Saccharibacteria bacterium
ACCTATGAATAACATAGAATCAAACGTGGGTGTAGATGAAAAGAATACGAAAGTATACGAAGTAAGTGCACTCTTTGTGCCAGAACTCGAAGGAGAGGCACTTAGCCAGACTGTAGATTCTCTAAAAAAGAAGCTTACTGATCTCGGAAGTAACATTATCAGTGAAGGCGCTCCTGTACACATCAAATTGGCGTATACAGTTGAGAAACATATTAATAACAAAATCCGTAGATCTGACTTTGCTCACTTCTACTGGGTAAAATTCGAAGCGGAAACTTCTGCAATCAAAGATATAGAAACTTTCTTTAAACTTGATTTAAACGAAAAAGTTCTACGCCACTTGTTGGTTAAAACTTTACGTGAAAATACTGTTCTATCAGAGTTAACAGAAGCGAAAATCGCTGACATTAAAAATGAAGAATTAATCGACGAAGTACTAGGCTCTGACTTAAAAGAAGAGTCTTTACTTGAGAAAAAAGACGAAGAAAATACTATAACTGACCTTGGTGGAGACGAACCTCTTGTAAAAGAAGACGAGTCTACAAAATAGTCAAGATTAGAATTAATTAATAGAAAGTTGTATACTAAATGTAATATTAATCTTGACTCTCAGGATTTTCCCGCACCGTGGGAAAATCCTAGGTAAAGGGAAATAGAAATTAAATTAAAAATTTATGTATATCAACAAAGCGATTGTCGTAGGGAATCTAACCAGAGACCCAGAATTAAAATCATTACCATCTGGACAAAAAGTTTGTTCATTCTCAGTTGCAACCAATAGAACTTGGAAGGACCAATCAGGTCAAAAACAAGAAGCTGTGGACTACCACAACGTTTCTTGTTTCGGACGCCAAGCAGAAGTTGTAGCACAATGGATGAAAAAAGGTTCACAAATATATGTGGAAGGTCGTATGACCACCAGAAGTTGGGATGACAAAGATACTGGTAAAAAAATGTATAGAACAGAAATTGTTGCAGAAAATGTACAGTTCGGTTCTAAACGTGATGGGGCAACAGGTGGTTCAACTGGTTCATCTCCTCAACCTCGCGAAGAGGCAAATGAGAAAGTGAGTCTAGATGACAACTTGGGAACTATCGACTATGGTGACTCGATCAACCCCGAAGACATTCCATTTTAAGGAATTTTTATTAAAGTATTTCTTCAAAATTTCTCAGAAAAACTTTTTTAAAAATAGAATAATAATATGAAAAATAATAGACAATGTTACTTTCAACAAAATAACATTCACTACATCGATTATAAAGATGTGAAAATTCTTTCTAAGTTTGTAAACCCAAACGGAAGAATCATGGCAGGGAAACGCACAGGAGTTAGCTCAAAGATGCAAAGACAATTGTCTGCAGCAATCAAAAATGCTCGCTTCATGGCGCTGATGCCTTATATCGCAAGATAAAACAAAAAGTCCACAACAAAGTGGACTTTTTGTTTGTAAAACATTTAAAATGTCGTCGTCTAGTAAGATAAGCCAGAAAAATATGTTGTGGAATCGAAAAGTAAGAAAGGAATAACTGAGATGCTAACTTTGTGCATTTTGACGACGTCAAGTTGGAAACTCGTAATTCTTTAAATCTGTTATAACTTGAACACAAAAACCGGACAGAGATGTCCGGTTTCTGGCTTATATACTTTTTTATTTACTCTCTCACGCGTTCTGAGTACTCACCAGTCTCTGTGTTTACTCGGATGATTTCTCCATTGTTTACGAACAGGGGAACATTTATTTTTGCTCCAGTTTCTATGGTAGCTATTTTTGATCCACCAGTTGCTGTGTCACCACGCACATTTGGGGGGCACTCGATGATTTTAAAATCCATTTTTGCAGGGAGTATTAGTCCAATTATTTTCTCTACATCATTAAATTCAAAAACTTTAGCTTTTACAATAGTATTTCCCTTTAAGTATTTTACTTGGTCACCGATTATGTCAGCTGCAAGCATGAACCGGTCACCTGGGTTATTTTCTGCACAGAACCAGAATTCTCCTTTTGGGGTAGAGTACATGAACTTGATATCCCTTTTTGTGATCTCAGCTTCATCTGCTGTGTCTGCTGCGTGGAATGCGATCTCGATAGTTCTACCAGTCAAAACATTGCGCATTTTTACTTGGTTAGATGGTTTACCCATGGATTTGCGTGCAGAGTGACTGAAAACAACTTCGTAAGGTTGGTCATCGTGGATAATTACACACCCAGGTTTGATCTCATTATAGTCTAATTTTGCCATATATTTTCTTTTATTTTTTAAATTATTTTGCAATTATACCAAAAAAGCAACTTTTTTTCTAGTTGCTTGTTGGTATCAATTTTTAATTGAATATTTTTATTCCGTTGGTTCTTCGCCCTCGTCTTGTTTACCAGCTGGGATAGGTTCCTCTTTCATTTTCTTGAGAATCTCTTTTTCAACTTTCTCAGCAGTTTTTTTATTCTCACGTAAATAAGTACGAGTCGCATCATAACCACGTCCAAGTTTTTCTTCACCATAGGCATAGGAGTTTCCTTGTTTTTGGAGAACCCCATATTTTTCACCTAGCGCTATCAATTCTCCTTCTTTAGAAATTCCTTCATTGTAAATAATATCGAACTCAGTTGTGCGGAAAGGGGCAGCAGTTTTGTTTTTTACAATTTTAACCTTGGTACGACTACCGACTACCTCTTCACCTTTTTTTATTTGAGCAGTTTTACGAATGTCGATACGTACAGAAGAATAAAACTTTAATGCGTTTCCACCTGGGGTAGTTTCTGGATTTCCAAACATCACACCGATTTTCATACGGATTTGGTTGATGAAAATAATAACAGTTTTGGTTTTGGCTGCGATTGCTGTTAATTTTCTAAGAGCTTGTGACATCAGACGAGCTTGTTTCCCAACGTGATGTGCACCCATTTCTCCTTCTATTTCATCTTTGGGGGTAAGTGAGGCTACTGAGTCAACCACCACCACATCTATTTTTCCACTGCGAACCAGTGACTCTACAATGTCGAGCGCTTGCTCACCACTTTCCGGTTGAGAGATAAGTAGATCAGCTGTTTTTACACCGAGCTTTGCAGCATATTCTGGGTCCATAGCATGTTCCGCATCGATAAAGGCACAGATACCACCTGCTTTTTGGGCCTCGGCGATCACATGCAGGGTTAGGGTAGTTTTACCTGAGGACTCTGGTCCATATATTTCTACAATTCTCCCACGTGGAAGTCCACCTATACCCAGAGCTTCGTCGAGGCCGATAGAACCCGTAGGTACAGCGTCAATATCTGTTTTAGGTGTGTCACCAAGTCGCATGATAGACTCTGTCCCGAACTTTCCTTGGATTTCTTTTAATGTTTGGTCAATAGACTTTTTATTTTGATCGACGCTTTTTTCTACATCTTTCATCCCAACCTCCTTCAACACTTTTTCTTTTTTATCTTTTGCCATATTTTAAATTTATTTATTTTTATTTTCTTAAAACCAATAGGGAGTATATGCATGACAATTTATTTTGATAACCCCCTTGCCAGGCAAGGGGAGTAATATATACTTATCGTATGTCTGAGAGAAAAGTAAAACTAATAGAAGGGGAAACTTATCATATATACAACAGGGGGAATTCTAAAAATGTTATTTTCCACGACAAACAAGATTATGAGAGGTTTTTAAAAATGCTTTATTTATGTAATGGAACCAAAAAATTTAAAGCTAAGGATTTTATAAAAATAAATAAAAATATGTTTAATGTTGATAGGGGTGACCAACTTGTAGATGTAGTTTGTTATGTATTGATGCCCAATCATTTTCACATTGTTTTAAATTGCCACAAAAACAACACCATAAGAACTGATAAGAATATTGAGAGTAATATTTCGGTTTTTATGAAGAGATTATCTTTTGCTTATGCTCGTTATTACAATAATAAATACAAAAGGTCAGGGTCTCTTTTTGAAGGAAAATTTAAAGCAGAACATGTAAGTGATAGCAATTATTTAAAATATTTATTTTCGTACATTCATCTGAACCCGGTAAAATTAATCCAGAATAATTGGAAAGAGGTAGGAATTGAAGACTTCAAAAGGACAAATAGTTTTTTAAATGATTATGAGCAATCCTCATTCAAAGACTATTTTAATTTACCTAGAAAATTTTCAGGTGCTGAAAAAATAATTAATAAGAAAGAATTTTTAAATAAAATAGAGGAGGGAACAGACCTGAATAAAGAAATATTTGACTGGCTAAAATTCAAAACTATTATCTAGTGCCAACTGTAATTGTTTCGGTAACTACTCGCCCGAACTTATCTTCTACACTAAAAATAAAAAGATTGGACCCAGGATAAATGGGGAGCCGAGTAGCAAAAGTACCTGTTTCAGTAAAAGCTGTCGGTACATTGTTTATATACAATGCTTTAGTTCTTGTAACATTACCTCGGACCTC
>CAYMOA010000010.1:15710-19384 GCA_964391935.1 uncultured Candidatus Saccharibacteria bacterium
TCGGTACATTGTTTATATACAATGCTTTAGTTCTTGTAACATTACCTCGGACCTCCACACTTGTTCCAGTGATTATTTCTCCATTGGTTGGTGCAACAATTTCAATTTTAGGACCTAAAAATATTGGCATCGCTTTGTAAAAACCATATCCTAAAACTGATAAACTAAACCAAGTGAGCAATGCAATAAAAAGAATTTTTCGTAGTAGCATATTTTAAAATCTAAAAAAACTATCTGTTTTCTCCTTCTTTTCTACGGGCTCACTCTCGTCTTCCTTGTCTTCTTCTGTTTTGTTTTCTTCTATTTTTAAAATATCAGAGCGAGTATTAGAAACTGGGGCATTGTCTTTTTCTCCCGAACTTTCATTCCCATGTCCTGCTACCGCCTTTACCTTTTTACCCGAGTTATCTGTAACTGTTATGATTACACCAGCTTGCTCTAGCATATTTATAAGTTTAGCTGAGCGAGCATAACCAGTGCCCAGGCGGACTTGTATATTAGAAATAGAAGTTTTGCCTGTTTGGAGAACTACTTCTTTAGCTTGTTCATATTTATCATCATCTGATGAGAAGTCAGCATCAGAAACAATACCACCTGAAAAGTTCTGACCCCCATTACTTCCCAGACTCTGGGCACCAACAATATTTCCGTCAGGTGTTTTTAGGTCTTCCATTAATACATCGTCGTATTCCTCACGCAAATATGCAACCACATCCTTAATCTCTTCTTCTCTTACAAAAGGGGATTGTATTCTCTTCATATCTGATCCGTCAGCGTTTACGAATAATAAGTCACCATAACCCAAAAGCTTTTCTGCACCTCCTTGATCAATAATCACTCTCGAGTCAACTTGAGAAGCAACACGGAGTGCTACACGAGAAGGAATATTTCCCTTTATAACACCGGTAATAATATTGGTTGAGGGTCTCTGAGTTGCAAGTATCAGGTGGATACCGATAGCACGTGCCATCTGAGCCAGCTTCACTATCCCGCTCTCCATTTCTTTTGGATACTTCATCATAAAATCTGCTAACTCATCTATAATCAAAACAATATAAGGCATCTTTTCTGGTAATTTTTCTTTCAAATTTTCTCTACCCTCTGCCTTTTTATATTTCTCCATCACATACTGATGATAGCCAGTGATATTTTGCTTGCCGCATTCTTCTAAAATGGCGTAGCGTCTGTCCATTTCTTGAACAAGCCAATTCAAAGTTTGCACGGCTTTTTTAGGATCTTTGATAACTGGAGTATAGAGGTGGGGAAGATTACTATAAAGAGCAAACTCAACTTTTTTCGGATCGATTAAAATAAATTTTAAATCGTATGGTGAATTTTTATAAATCAAAGAATTGATAAGTGCGTGAATAAGTGAAGACTTTCCAGACCCGGTTGTACCAGCAATAAGTAGGTGAGGCATTTTAGTCATGTCTGCCAGTACTGGTTCACCATAAATATCTTTTCCAAGCGCCATAGTTAATTTGTCTTTTCTCTCCAAGAAATCTTTCTTTCCAAGAAGACTACCAATACCCAGGCTTGCTTTTTGTTTATTAGGAACCTCGATACCAATCAATGATCGCTCATGTACACGGGTTATGGAAACAGAGGCTACACCCAGCTCTAGAGCTATGTTGTTAGACAAGTTCATAATCTTTTCTATTTTTACACCTTGGGCTGGTTTGAGAGCATAGCGAGTAACAGTTGGTCCAACAGTAACCTCGTCCATCTCAACTGAGATACCAAAGTCAGCCAGTGTACGTTTGATGATACGAGCATTTTCTTTATTGTCACCAGCAGAAGCTTTTCCAGAATCCTCGGTATACATAGATATTGGTGGTCGATTGTATTTTTCATTGACCTGTCGCAAAACTTCTTCATTTTGTTTTTTGGTTACTACTGACTCGGTAGGAGCTTCTTTTTTAACAAGTTTCTTGACTTTGATTTTTTCTTTTTCTTCTTTAGATAATTCTACAGATACTGCTTTGTACATTGCTGATCGATAGTCCTCTTCTTCTGGGGCATCTTCCTCAACTTCTATTTCTTCATACTCATCTTCATTACTGTTTTTATTTGCAGTTGAAAAATCATCTAAATGGTTAACTGCTATATCTGACTGATTATTTTTTTTATTCCAAAAACCTTCACCAGAAAAAAGTCGTGCGAACATTCCAGGGGAAGCGACTGTTGCAACTTCTGGGATATTTTCTGCGAGTGCATAATTTTGTTCATATTCTTCTTCAGCCTCGATCTTTCTGTCTTTTAAAATATTTTTTATTGTCTCTACTATACTTGCTTCAAAGATTTGGAAAAACGCAGTAAGGGATACTACAAAAATAACAAATACAGTGGGGAAAGTCCCAAAAGAATTTTTAAGTGAACCTGTTAAGTTGGATCCCAAATAACCGCTCATTTGGAAAAAACCTAAAATCATAAACAGCATAAACAGCAGTATAGAAAAGAGCCAAAAGTTGAGTGTTTTAAAAATAAAAGTTTTTTGAAAAAGAAATGTGTAGCCTAAAAATAAATAAAGTAGAGGTGTAAAATAGGCAAACATCCCAAGTGAGTCAGTAATAAAGGTAAAGTAAGTTATACCTAAACTACCAGCCTGACCGAAAAGAGAAAAGAAAGAAAAAACAGAGAGCAGTAACAAGAAAAAACTCACCACTTTTAGTGGCTGCAAATTGTATTTTTCTGTGAAGTTTTCTTGGTCGAAAAGTTCGGCCTCGAACTCGTTTGGTTTGCTTTTAGATTTCTTTTTTTTCATACACTTGTTTCAAGTAAGAGTCTAACACAATTTTGTGAGCCAAATTTTGGAATTATACACAAAAACCCCTTCGTGGTATAATAGAGATGTCTTTTAGATGTCCTTGAGATATTCTATAAAAGACATTGGTATGTATATAAAAATACCAGATGTCCTTTATAAAGAATAGGTGTCTTTTATAGATAATATACTGAGAGTAAATATAAGTATTAATATCTAATAAAAGACATTAAAATATGGAGGGAAGACTTTGAATACAAAGGTAAAATAATTATAAAAATCATTTAAATAAACATAAAAGAGTAAACTATGTTTGAATATATTAAAAGGGTTAGTATTGCCATTAGCTTTATAGCTAGAAAAGTTGATGAGTCAGGAATAAAAGTTAAAGAACTTTTAGAAGGTTTAAGCTTGGATTTATTGATGCTGGCCCAGAACTTTAGAGAAGAAAAATACAAAGGAGATGACTTGCAAAAGTTAGCAGACAAGATTTCGTATTTAATAGATGTGGTGGATTTTGCCAGAATCAATGGTTTAGTTTCTCAGATGAATGCGCGACTATTTGTTGAGTCACAAATTAATTTTTTAAAACATATATTGAATTTATTGGAACAGAAGAACTCTCTCTCTATTCCACTTTATCAACTCAAACAACTTGACGATGTTTTTGCTAGAAAGAGTGCGAAAGAAAATATTGCAAACAAAAGTTTTGATTTTAGTTTTACAAATATTCCAACAAACACAAATAAAATATTTTTTGAAGATAAAGAAAAAGAAATAGTGGTAGAGAAAGAGCCAGAAATAGTACAGAAAAAAATTGTCGAAGAAAGCATTCTTTACCCAGAAATAGTAACCGAAGTTTCCAAAGAGGTTTCGCCTGAACATGTGGAAAAAGAAATCTCCGAAAGAC
>CAYMOA010000010.1:19484-21105 GCA_964391935.1 uncultured Candidatus Saccharibacteria bacterium
GAAGTTTCCAAAGAGGTTTCGCCTGAACATGTGGAAAAAGAAATCTCCGAAAGACGTGCGAGGATATTGAAAGTCTTAACCACTGGTGGGGGGTCTATCAGGGAGATAGCTTCTAAACTTCGAGATATTAATGAAAAGACTTTACAGCGAGATTTATTGGAACTTATGAGAGATAAAAAGATAATAATGTTGGGGAAAAAGCGCTGGGCAAAGTACTATTTGAAATAGTATTTATATGGTATAATATCCACATCCCTCTTACCTATAGGTTTTTGCCTTTTATCTACGTCACAAAGATGTGGGTAAATCGTATACCTTTTGTAGGGGGGAGACTTTTCAGTCAATTAATTAATTGATTGATCGGTAATAAAAATTTGCAAGCGTTAAAAGAAAGTGGTATTAGGGGTCGTGTCCTTAATTTCATCTAAGCTTGCGATGAACATTGACAATTAAATATCGAAAGATAACTTAAGTGTTATTTGTAAATCGAAACTTTTGGAATTAAAACTCGCAAGAGTTTAATTTCACGATCTTTGCATTTCGATCGTACGAGAAATGCGGCGCGTGTACTACATGCGTGACAAATCAAATTTCTTATTATCATCAATTAAACAGGGACGACACATTACGAGTTTAAAATTAAATTAAACTACGAATGCATGAAGCTCTGTCTAAACAACGGTCTTAGAGAGAAGAATTAATAATTGTTATAAAAATTATCGGCTGTAAATAAAATACAAAAAATAAAATTTAGAATAAATTATTCTAGGCAATCTTTAAATCGAAATTAAAATCCCGCAGAATCCTTAAAAAATTCTACGGCATTAAAAACTTATAAAATCAAAATATGGCATTATCTAAATCTGTGTTGGCTGCTGTAGCAGCTGTGTCACTTACTGTGACTGCAGCTTTCGCTTCGGTACCTGCACAATCAACTGCTTGTAACTACCAATTCAATACCAATATGCGTCTTGGAGCGGTATCTACAGACGTTCAAAATCTTCAAAAATTATTAAACATGGATGCAGCAACAATGGTTAACTCTACTGGTGCTGGTTCTATGGGTTACGAAACTCTACGTTTCGGTCCTGCTACTCTTAACGCAGTTAAGAAGTTCCAAAGAGCTAACGGCATTTCTCCAGTTTCTGGATATGCTGGTCCTCTAACAAGAGCTGCTCTTAATACTATCTGTACTGGAAATGGAAACACTTCTAATACAAATACAAATACTGGTTCAGGTGTTGTTTCTAACAATATCCCTGTTTCTGTATTAGTACAAGGACAAGCTGGAGCTAAATTAGGAGAATTCGTTGTATCAGGAAACGGAATGGTGACTAACATCACTCTTCAAAGAACTGGATTGTCTAACAATTCAACTCTTGCAAATGTTTACCTTTATGATGGATCAACTCGTTTAACAGATGCTTCTTCACCAAGGACTGATGGATCTATCTCGTTCAACTCGGTATCTGGTCTTTTCCCAGTTTCTGGTTCAAAGACTATTTCTGTAAGAGCTGATATACCAGTTGCTTGTGTTTCATCAAATACACCAGCTGGATGTGCTAATACATCAGGTCAAACTGTTGGTGTTGCACTTACTGGTGTTACTATGATGGGTGGA
>CAYMOA010000011.1:0-20894 GCA_964391935.1 uncultured Candidatus Saccharibacteria bacterium
CGAAAATCCAGGCAGATATAGATTATATAAAACAATACGGAACAGCCAAGAATTAGCAATTGCAAAATGGGAGAAAATGTGTTAGAATTGTGCAATAAATTAATAAAAACTATATGAAAACAGGAATCCACCCAAAATACAATACAGCGACCAAGGTAACTTGCGCTTGTGGTAACACCTTTACAACTGGTTCTACCGTAGATGAGATCTCAGTAGAAATCTGCGCTCTTTGCCACCCTTTCTGGTCAGGAGAAGAAAAAGTTCTCGATACTCAAGGGCGTGTTGATAGATTTAAAAAACGTGCTACAAAAACAGCTGATAAAAAGTCTAAATAACTTTTCTTAAAAAAGCGCTATACTAATATTTAAGTCTAGCGTTTTTTTGTTAAAATTAGAATCATCATATGACAAATATATTTTTAAGACCAAATAACAAACTTCTATATCGAAAATCAAAAGCCATTAAAAGAAAAGATTTGAAGGAAAAATGGTTTTTGGATATTGTAGAAGAAATGAGGAAAATAGCAGGTGTAAACCAACATAAAGACAAAAATAAACCAATCATGGTTGGTCTTGCTGCACCCCAGATTGGACATTCTTTACAATTGATTTTTATTGATCTGTCAGCAACTTCAAAAAGAGATAATAAATTTGGAGATAATTTGTTTATGATAAATCCAACTATAACTACTTTTAGTAAACAAAAAGAGAGAGGAAGGGAGGGTTGTTATTCTTGTAAACCTGAGGACTTTGATGTTCGTGGAATTGTGGAAAGGTCTAAAAAGGTAAAGGTTAAGTTTATGGACCTGAATGGAGAAGATCAGGAAATAGAATTAATTGATTTTACTGCAGTAATTGCTCAACATGAGGTTGATCATTTAAATGGAAAAGTATTTGTACACAGGATCAAAAAAGAAAAAGATTTACACATTGTTTTTGACAGTGAATATAAATTACATAAAAAAAACTATAAGAAATGGAAACGAACGATTAGCCCGCAACTTTATTTTAAAGATATTTGTAAAATTTAAATATATGCCACCAATAGAAGAAGTAAAAAAGAATTATAAAACCTCATTTCTAGCCGAGCAGCTAGAGAGTTTGGAATTGAAAATAAAAGAATCAGAAACACTTTTAAATGATGAAAGTATGGCAGATATGAAAGCTGAAGTAGAAAAAGAAATTGCCGAATATAAAAAGCAAAAAGAACAAGTAGAAGAAACCATAAAAAACATTTTTGAAAAAGATAAAGAAGAAGCAGAGTTACCCTCATCAATTATTTTAGATATCCAAGCTGGTGCTGGAGGCGACGAGTCATCACTATTCGCAGCGGATCTCGCCGCGATGTACTCGGCGTATTGTATAGATAATAAATATTCTTTTACTAAACTCGACGACAGTATCTCGTCTAACGGAGGTTATAAATTTGTACAATTCGAAATCAAAGGTAAAAATAGTTTTGAGGATTTTAAACGAGAGACGGGAGTACACCGAGTACAACGTGTTCCAGAAACAGAAAAAAACGGGAGAATACACACCTCAACTGTTACAGTTTCAGTAACTCCTGTGCGTGACAAAACCAAAGTTACTATTCCAGAAAGTGATTTGGAATTTGAAACTTCCCGGTCTGGTGGTGCTGGTGGGCAAAATGTAAACAAAGTAGAAACAGCAGTACGTGTGATCCATAAACCTACAGGTATCTGGTTTCGTTGTACTGTTGAGCGATCTCAAGCTCAGAACAAACTGCGCGCGATAGCACTCTTGCAAGCCAAGTTGGATCAGATAAAAGAAGAAGAGGAAGCTAAATTGTGGTCCGCTGAGAAAAAGTTGCAAGTGGGGCGTGGAGATAGATCAGAAAAGATACGTACTTATAACTATTTGCAAGACCGTGTAACTGATCACCGTATTAAAACTTCTTGGTCTAGTTTGCCACGCATCATGTCAGGAGAAAATTTTGGTAAAATAGTGGATGCACTCAAGGAAGGTAAGATGGGGAATACAGAAGACGAAGAATAATTATTTTACTTTATTTTTAATAAATATTTTTTTACTTTTAAATAGACCACTGACAAAGCTAACACGATAATCATCTCCATGTTTTGGTTTTAGTAAGTCAAAGAAAATTTCGTGGAGTCTCTCTTTAGGAATATTTTTGTCTAACTCTATTTCTAGTGGTTTGGATGAGAATGATTTTGTCGGTTTTTCATCTTTTCCATTGTAGGTAGAAATATAAAAAGCTTGATTGTTTTTTATTTCAAGTGGAAAAGATTTATATTCTACTTTTTCATTTCTTGATCTGATAATGTGAAGACCGGTATAAATTATATTCTTTTGAGAAATAATATAACCAGTAATCCTAGGAGTTAAATATTTATCTGGCTCTACAGTTTCTAAACCAAGAATTCTATTTAAATTTCCCAAAAAATTATTTTCATGTTTTTTATTGAAATTTTTAATTTGGTTTCCGTTTGCGATTAAAAAACCTGATTGGAAAATTTTAACTGCAGGATATTCTAATAAATCTTTATTTCCTGATTTATAAGAAAGTTGTTTTCCAAAAACTTTGTCTTTTTTTAAAAAATATTTTCTGTTTAAACTTGACGGACTTCTGCCAGTTACTCCATAAATGAAAAACAATTCGTCATGTATTTTTCCTAAGACTATAAATCTACCTGGGTAAGGTTTGTTTCTAAAAAGTTTTTCTAGTTTCATTTTTAAATTATAACTTTTTTCTGTGGGAATTGAAAATTTACTTAAAAAATTGCTATAAATATAGCTTTTGTGGTATAAATAAACCAAATAGAAAACATATGAAAGAAAAATATTTAGAAATGTTTTTGAGTTTATTAAAAATTTTTAATCCTACAATTACAGAAAATATTTCTAAATATGATTGGGATGATTTTAAAAAAGATTTGTTAGCCGGCCTCACTGTCTCGGCAATATTAATTCCCAACACAATAGGTTATGCGATCCTAGCAGGTCTACCACCTGTGATGGGTTTGTACGCGGCATTACCAGCTGTATTGGTGGCATCAGTATGGGGCAGCTCGGCCTATGTGATCACTGCACCTGTAGGAGTAGTGTCACTATTGGCAATAACATCGCTCTCGTCATTTGCGCCACCAAATACTTCTGAGTATATTACTTTGGCCATATCACTCGCCATTCTGGTCGGGATCATCCAGTTTTTGCTTGGGTTTTTCCGACTCGGGGTATTGGCAAGACTTATACCACACTCAGCCCTTGTTGGTTTTACAAACGCGGCAGCAATTTTAATTGCCTTGTCTCAACTCCCACTCATTTTGGGAATCCCTAGGATTGATTTGAGTTCAAATATTCATGTCCTAACTTTTTTAATTGGACTAAGTACAATTTTATTAGTTTTATTTGGAAAAAAGTTCCTACCCAGATTTCCAATTTCTCTGATAATTGTTGTGACGAGTATTTTAGTTGGGGAGTTTATTTCTTTACAAAATTTTGGGGTAAATTTGATTGGCTATGTTCCATCTGGTTTACCTGCATTTTCACTTAGCGCTTTTTCAATTCCTGTTTTCTACACTTTAATTGTCCAAGGGTTTTTGATAGCTCTGGTTGGCTTTGTTGAGACTTATTCTATTTCCCAAGCGTTGGCAAAAAGAAAAGGAGAAAAAATAAATGCCGACCAAGAGTTAGCGGGACAGGGTTTGGCCAATATTTTTTCTGGGGCTTTTGGAGGATTTCCAGTATCTGGTTCATTTTCTGCTTCGGCACTCAACTTTAATTCTGGTGCAAAAACTGCTGTGTCTGGTGTGGTCGTAGCTGTCATAATTTTATTTGCACTGCTTTTGCTCGGTCCATTTCTCTCTCTTATTCCCAAACCAGTTTTAGGAGGGATAGTTATTGCATCAGTACTGCAATTAATAAATTTGAAAAAGTTTAAAGAAATATATTCACTTTCTAAAACAGATGGAATTATCGCGATTGTAACTGCAGTCGTTGCTCTATTAATTAAACCAGACGATGCTTTGTTTGTTGGGATAGCACTCGGTATTTCTTTTTTCGTTTTGCGAAGTATGAACCTGCATATTACTGAAGTCGGCATACACAAAGTCTATAAATCTTTATGGGCGAGAGATGGTACCAATGCTGATGAGTTGTATTTATGTGATGATAAATTATTCGTGAGAGTTGACCATTCCATTATATTTTCTAATGCTGATTTATTAGAAACAATGATTTTTGAAAAAATACAATCACATGAAAAAGAATTTGGCTCAAAAGTAAATTATATTGTGTTAAATTGTGCAGGAGTTAACTATGTGGATTTGTCCGGAATAGAGGCTTTGGAAAGTTTAGAAAAAGTTTTAGAAAAAAGACATATCAGTTTTGCTTATATGTTGGTAAAGGATGTGGTTTTTGAGGATTTTCGTAAAGCGGGATTATTAAAAAAAGCCTCATATATACACGGTATAGAAGAACTCCAGTCACTTTATCAAATAAAGATATAAAAACCCGTGACATTTTTAATGAGAATTGTTATAATCAATCCCTATGAAAAAAGTAGAAATTTTTACCACCCCAACTTGTCATTATTGTCATTTAGCAAAAGATTTTTTAAATCAACATTTACACGATGGTTTTGAAATAGTGATGTACGATGTGACCAAAGACTTGGTGAAAAGACAAGAACTTATTGACCTTGGTGCTATGGGGGTTCCGCTTATTCGACTTACTGGTGGAGCAAAAGAATTGATCCTCAATGGATTCGGTCCAGATGAGGAAGACCAAATAAGCGAGTATGTAGGTATTGGGAAATATAAGGGCACAGTTATTCAATAAGATAAAATTAGTATATTCAAAAAACGAGAATTAATTCTCGTTTTTTGATATAATTGCAACAACTGCCGCCGTAGTTCAATGGATAGAACAATGAACTCCTAAGTCGAAGATGATGGTTCGATTCCATCCGGTGGCACACTAGCTGAATTAGAGGTTAAATTACAGTTTTTATCTTTTGTATATAAGTGTTTTTTCTGGTTCGTAATTTCTGTTTTTTAATCGGTGCTCTTTTAATAAATACGAACCATTAATTTTTATAGTATACTTATAACATTAGAAAATAAGAAAATTGTTTTATGAAAATCCCAGAATTTTTAAAAAGAAGATTTAATTTACATTCAGCACCAGAGGTAGAGAAAGCAGTCAAACGAAAGCAAATACGAACAGGAGAAAAAATATCTCAAAAACCTGCTGAAAGAATGCAAAATTATTTAGATAGATTTAAAGAAATTACTGAAAGTAAAAATCCTGAAAAGAGAAGATTAGGGATGAGAGCATTAAAAAAGGTTCTGTTTGATTTATTTATCATAAAGCCAGAAGATATACCTGAAACATATTTTACTCTTCAACAGCAGATTGCTCGTGAACTTGGACACGGCACAATCACAATTACTAAAAAAATGAGAGAAGAAGCTGTAGAAGTAATTCAGTCAGACCAAAGAGCTTCCTTAAATGAATGGGTTGATTATTTAGCTTCCCCAGATGCTTTATATCCTGATTGGGCAAAATACTGGGCTTTTAGGAGTCTCGTCAATATGTCTTTGTATGATAAAGAAAAAATGCAGTTCGGAAATAGGTCTAAACATACAACTGCAAAATTTCCTGAACTTAACAGAGAAGCATTGGCTTATTCTATAGACTTAATACAAAAAGAAATACAAGGTGAAGCAATTGATAATCCTGTAAAGGCAGGTCAGAATCAATATGCAAGAGAAGGAAAATTAGTAACCGATGAACAGTTTAAACATTTATTAACTACAGAAAATTTTGCAAAGTATTATGCTTTTGCAATTGAACACATTGTTTCAGACAATAGCGAACTTTTTAAAAATACAGAAGGAGAATGGAAAGTTTTCAAACAAGGTTCTGACCATTTGGAACTTACAAAAACACTGCAAGGTCACGGCACAGGTTGGTGCACAGCAGGAGAGTCAACAGCTAAATACACGCTTGAAGAAGGAGATTTTTATGTTTATTTTTCTAAAAATGCTCTTGGTTTAGCTAACATTCCAAGATTAGCAATCCGAATGGAAGAAGACAGAATAGCAGAAGTAAGAGGAGTTGCTCATCATCAAGAAATTGACGAATTTATTTCTCCTGTTTTGGAAGAAAAAATGAGTGAATTTGGAGAGGAAGGTGAAGTCTATAAAAAGAAAGCACAGCAAATGAAAAGACTTACTTTGTTGGAGGAGAGAGAGTCTAATAATAATGATAATGAAGAATTGTCATTAGAGGATTTAAAATTTCTGTATGAAGTAGATGGAAAAATTGAAGGTTTTGGTTATGATAGAGACCCTAGAATAAATGAAATTATTGACAAAAGAAACAAAGTTGAGGATATGAAATTATTGTTCGGCTCAAAAGATGATGGAGAATTTATTGTTAATTTATTAGACGCAGATGGTGAGTTGAGGTGTAAATTGTTTGGAGTAGAAATAAAAGATTATGAATACGATGATAATAGAATTGACTGGGAAGAACACGACCAAAAACTGACAGAATTTTTAGAAAAACATTTACCTGAAATGAAAAATTTAGGTGTGGAAGTTGCAGAAAAGTTAAGAGAAAATTATTATACAACTCTAATAGCTGATAACCCCAGTTCATTTAGAGCTGACGATAGATTAAAAGTTTTAGAAGTCTTAAAAGAAAATCAGAGTGAAGATGGGGGTGAGGCTTATGAAACAATGTTAGAAGGATTGTTAAAAGGTTTGTCCAACGAAGAAGTGTTTTCCTTTATTGAGTCCCAAATAAAATCTGGTAATTATTCTATACTAGAAAACATAATACCTCATATAAAAGATGCTAAAATACCAATTCATATAGCACCAATGTTAATCAATGCTAAACAAGTAGATTTACTTGCTTCTATGTTAAATCACTTTGATGTGGGTTTAGACTCCCTAACTGCACTTGCTTTAATTTCCAGTGGATATTCAGGAGAAGTGATAAACAATTTAGATTTGTTTAGACTGCTAAATAAAAAAGTGCAGGCATTACTAATTGAAGATGGATGTGACCCTGAACTTATAGATGAAAACACAGTATCCTTTGACCAGTATTTGCAAAAAAATCCTTTTGGTCAGTTAACAAAGAAAAACCCATTTAAGTAATTTTGGTTACCGTGTGAACTTTGTGAAGTTCTTAATCTGCTAAAACATACTTCAATTTCTCTAATTCTTGGTGTAATTGGTTCGTAAATTCATAGGTAAAGAGCACTAATAATTTTTTTTGTGTTAAACTTTTAACAAATGGAAAAGGAAATACAAAGGTTAGAAAAATTTGAGGGGCGTGTAGAAAAAAAAGTAAAAAAAGAAGTTAGGAAAAATATTGACAAACTTTTTTATATTGGAGCAGTAGTCAGCCCCATAACATCCTCACCCCAATTAATAAAAATATTTTATTTCCAAGATGCAACTGGAGTTTCTTTGTTTACATGGGCTTCATTTTTTTGTGGTTCACTATTCCTTTTGACATATGGTCTGGTACATAAACAAAAACCGATAGTTTATTTAAATGCAACAATTTTGCCAATTTACATTGGGATTATTATTGGGATTTTGCTCTACTCATAAAATCATAATTGTATGAATACAGAAAACGGATATATAGATATAATACATGCAGATGGTGACCCCGAAAAAGTTTTTAGAAATATTTACAATTTTTCTGATTTGAGAAAAGTTTCTGAACCGAAAGAAGGCCCACTTCTATTCATTTTAGGTGGCGGACAAAGGGGGGTTTATGGTGGTGGAGGAGTCTCAGCCCTAGAAGATTTGAAGTTGAATAACGGGTTTAAAACTGTTGTGGGTATTTCCACTGGTTCACCGGCGGTAAGTTATTTTTTAGCTGGGCAAGCAAATTTGGGTACATCGATATATTATGAGGAAAATACAGGTGACGAGTTTATCAATTTACAAGGAATGGATATTACTTGGTTATGTAATCAAGTATTTAGACAAGGTACCAAAAAATTAAATATAGAAAAAGTTTTTGAAAATCCTACAGATATTTTTTTTACGGCTACTGATGCAAATACGGGGTTAATAGAAATTTTAAATGCGAAAAAAATACCAGATATTGTAGAAGGTATCAGGGCAAGTTGTGCTGTACCAGAACTTTATAAAGATGAGGTTATCTTAAAAATAAATGGGAAAAATGAAAGGGTGGTTGACGGAGGAGTGGCATCTTCTTTTCCTGTGAGAGAAATTCTAAATATTATTGAACCTACAAGTATTTTAGTATTCGCAAATACTATTAAACCACATAGAGATAATTATATTAAAAAATTTTTAAGGAAATATATTTCTCTTGTTGTTAATTGGAAACTGGAAAAAGATCTCCTGTACAAGGAAAACAAATTAATTCAAGAGGTAAAATTTTTAAAAAAGTATTGTAAGAAAAATAGTATCCCTTATTGTATAATTTGGACCGATGGTAATGTTGGGCCACTTGAGAAAAAATCAGAAAAGTTGAAACAAGCAGGGGAGGATTTTAAAAATTTTGTGTTAAAGTTAGCAAGACAATAATTCCTAAAAATATTCTGTAAACTCCAAAAGGCACAAAGTCATATTTTTTAATATAGTTAATTAAAAATTTAATCACTACCAGCGCTACTAAAAAAGAAGAAACAAATCCTAAAATAATTGCAGAAAAATAATCAGCAGAAATAATTTCTCTATTTTTATAAATTGCATAGAGTGTAGCTGCTGACATAGTTGGCACAGCGAGTAAAAAAGTAAACTCCACTAAAATGCTTCGATTTATTTTCATCAAAAGTCCAGCGACAATAATCGCTCCGCTGCGAGACACCCCGGGAATCATAGCCATACATTGGGCAAACCCTAAAAGAAGAGCTTGGCCAAAAGAAATATTTTGGTAGTGAGTTTCTGACTTTGTATTTTTATAAAATTTTTCAACTAAAATTAAAATAATTCCACCCAACATTAAACTTACCGCTACAATTATTTCTGAGCTCAATAAAACTTTTATATATTTATAAATTAAAAGTCCAATAATCCCGGTTGGCAAAAAAGCCACAAAAAGTTTGGTAAGTAAATTGATATCAAAAAACTTTCTCCAGTAAAAAAATACTACTGCGAGTATGGCGCCAAGTTGGATGGCTATTTCGAAAACGATAAATTGTTGACTTTGGACAATTCCTAAAAAGTGTGAGGCCAGTGTTAAGTGTCCTGTAGAGGAGATTGGTAAAAATTCCGTCAGGCCTTCTAAAATTCCTAAAATTATCGCTTGTATATTTGTCATATATGGTAAGTATACATTTGTTTTCTTCTTTACGAAAGAATGTTAAACTTGGTTAATATATGGCAGAGAGAATGACTAAAGGGAAAGAAAGAATATTATATGATAGATTTGTTTTGGATTATTTAAATTTGTCTGAGGTAGGTTTTTCTGAGCTTCAAGAGTTGTTAAAACAAAGTAGTGGCAGCATTGATTTGATCATGCACCCAGATACTTTATATACGAGTGATCAAGGTGATAAGAATATAGAAATAAATAATAAAATTGAAAATGAGTTTTTAGTTTGGTTTATTGAACTTGTAAGATCTCGGGTTGATAAACTGGTTCAGAATGAGTTCCCTAAACCAATATTTATCTTTGTTGAAAAAAATGGAGTAGAAAGATTCTCTGATGCTTTAGAGGAATTGCTAGGTAATCATTTATCTAAATATGGAGTTGTTATTACTACTACTGAAAATAACAAAGGTAGACCAGATTTGGAACTTGCAAAACTTACAAAAAGTTTGAATCTTGAGTTTAATCCCGGTAACTCTAATATTCCAGTAGAAAGGTTTTCTTATTCTGGGTTCGTATTTTTGTTAAAGTTATTAAAAATAAGTAAAGTAAAACTTACTGGAGGTTTTATTGGAGATAAGCATCCAGACTATATTGATGTTTATGGTAGATGTTTAGGAATATTGATGACTAATTTAATCTTTGAAAAGAAAAAAGGTTGGGATATAAAAATAAGTGTTTCTCAACAAAACACTATATTTAAAGATGGAATAGGTTGGCAAGATATGTTAAATGCCGGAATTGAATTAGAAGAATGATTATATTACTTTTTTCGAACTGACTTAATCCACTAAAATTCTAATTAATTATTTTGTTCTGTGTTACACTCAAAATAATGATAAAAGACTTAACAAAAAAAGTTGCGAGTAGGTGGGATCATTTGCAAACACATACAGTTGGAGGACAGGGAAATATAAAAGTTATTTGTCATGGTGGTGCCGAGCAAGTTACTGGGTCAAACTTTTTAGTAGAGTACACCGATAGAAAAACTAATAAAATTATAAAAATTCTGATAGATTGTGGTTTACCCCAAGGTCTCGATGCCGAACACAACCACTGGGCTGATTTTACTTATAATCCAAAAGAAATTGAGTATCTATTTATAACTCATGCCCACATGGACCATATCGGGAAAATTCCATTTTTAAAAGCGAGTGGGTTCAATGGGAAAATTTTTTCTACCAAAGCCACCAAAGAGATTTCTTACCTTGCTCTCAAAGACGCACTACATATTTTAACCAAAGATTATGAAAATGGAAAAATGGATAGCTTGCCATACAAAGAAAGAGATGTTGAAAGTTCTTTTGGAAGTTGGAAAACTTTGGAATATCGTCAAAGTTTTAGATTGGATAAAAATATTTCTATAACCCTTTTTAATTCTTCTCACGTGCTAGGAAGTGCTTATATACAAATAACTTTTGGAGAAGTAGGAAACCAAGAAAAAATACTTTTTACAGGTGACATGGGGAAGAATTCCTTGCTTTTGCCTGAGGCAGATATACCAACTGACAGTGATGTGGTTTTTATGGAAACAGTTTATGGGGGACGCCTTCATGAAAATGTAGAACAAAGAAAACAAAAACTTCTTGATGCAGTAAAGAGTGCAGTTGAAAAAAAAGGTACATTAATTATCGCTGCTTTTGCTATTGAGAGAACCCAAGAAGTTTTAAAAGAACTTAACGATTTTTTTGAAGATAAGAAAATCCCCAAAGTTCCAGTTTATCTCGACTCACCTCTAGCTATTGGTGTAACCAAAATATTTAAACATTATGAAAATATGTTTAATGCAGAAATGCAAGGTCATAAAAAACATGGCGACAATCTTTTTCATTTTTCCAATTTACATATAACTGAAAGTCAACAAGAGTCGCAAGCTATCAATAGAATAGATGGACCAAAAATAATTATAGCCGGGAGCGGGATGATCGCCGGTGGGCGAGTGATACATCACGTGCGACAACATTTGTCTGATGCTAAAAGTACTATTTTGCTCGCAGGTTACCAAGCGGTGGGGACTTATGGTCGACTTTTGGCTGATGGGAAAAAACATATTGTTTTTTATGGTGAGCCGTTTGATGTAAAAGCCAACGTAGTGCAGCTGTCTGGTTACTCGGCTCATAGAGATAAAGAAGGGTTGTTGGAATTTGTAGATATAGTTAAGAAAAATTGTAAAAGTTTGAACCTGATTCTCGGTGATGCGGAAAGTTTATTGGAATTTAAAAAAGCTTGTTTGGAAAGATTTGGTGTGCATGCACATATTTGTCTAAAAAAAGAATCTTTGGAGTTTTAGATTTAATTTGTTAAACTATGTTTTTAGGTAGCAACAGGAGGTTACCGTGACCAACTTTAGAATAGTTAATCTTGTCACGCTTGGGAACTTTTTCGAAGCCGAAATAATCCTCAATGGAAAATCTATCCGTGCAATCGGGAGAACCAAAGAGGAGGCAAAGAAAAATCTCAAGTTTGTTCTCAAGTTTGAAAAAAAGTAAACCTGTTGTGACTCTAAGCCAGAGATGGCTTAGCTTTTTTATGCTAAACTTCTTATATGTTGAGTGAGAGAAAACTAGAAAAACAAAAAGAGAATCAGAATGAATATTTTAAAGGCTATAAAATTGTGTGTATTGGTGAGGGTGGTGGTGCTATGTATGATAATGAAATTTTTATTGACCGGTCAGTTGTTAGACGATATCCTTTAGTTGAAGACAAAGAAAAAAAGGGTGCCGATATTTATTCTTTAGAAATTTTGAGTAGAAGACCAATGAACTCTCGCTTATCAAGAAACGAACTTCATGAAAAATACGCGCAATTTATTCTAAACTGGCACGAAGATGGTCTGCCCACTCGAAAATTCGTTTATTCTTTAGATGAAGAGATTCCATTTGATACAAATTCTATTGATGAGTTATACATTGAAAATGTAATTGGTGATCCGAATCCAGAAACCCGAGATGAAAAACTTTATTTAGTGATGGAGATTATTAGAGTTTTGAAACCTGGTGGTTTTGCTCTCTTGTTAGATACTTATACACCTGATATAGCAGATTACGAACAAATTAAAAAAATTTTTTATAAAGACAAGGATCAGTTCAAAGAACATGTGGGAGGTGACTTTGAAATTATTGGACCATTAGTCTATGGTCCAGAATTAATAAAATTATTTATGTCAAAAGAATTTGGTTTTAAATCAGAAGATCAGATCAGAGGAATGCTAGATTCTGGCAGATTTGCAGAATTAATTTTAATTAAAAAGAAATAATGATGAAAATTAATTTTTATAATGACTACAGTGACGAAGTTTACAAAAACTTTTCAAATTATAATTGGACTGGTGCGAATGGTTTTTGTTTTAACGAAAAAGGGGAAGTTGCGATAGTCTGGGAAACAGAAAAAAACTATTGGACACTGCCTGGTGGTGGAAAAGAAAACAATGAAACACCAGTAGAAACTTTTGTGCGAGAAGTAAGGGAAGAAACACAGTGTGATATAGAAATAGAAAGTATAAAATACTTTCACACAGTTATTGCAGAAGAGGTAAATAAAGATAAAAAAGTTGGCTTTAGGTTTATTTGTAAATTAAAAAATATAGAAGAATTTATACCAAATAAAATTACAAATAATTTTATCAGTGAAATAGATGAAAGAAAATTTGTGAGTTTAGAGGACTTGCCAAAATATATAACTTGGCTAGGTGACACAGAAAACGGAAGAGAAGAGTTGGAAATTCTAAAAAAAGTGCTAAACTAGATTTTGATAAAATTTATGCCTTATCCAAATCAAAAACAACCTGTGATCTGTGTGTCTGGTGCGGCTGAGACCGGTCACTGTGGGGAAGGTGCTATGAAACTCGCGTATAAAATTGGAGAAGCCATCGCAGAAAATGGTTGTATTATTGTGACTGGTGCGACTACTGGTTTCCCAGCTTGGTCAGCGGCCGGTGCGAAAAAAGCCGGTGGTTTTTCTATTGGTTTTTCTCCTGCTGCAACAAAAGAAGAACACTTGTCTGTGTATAAACTTCCGATAGATGATATGGACATCATTACTTATACCGGTTTTGGTTTTCCTGGACGAGATATGTTATTGGTACGTTCGTCAGAAGCGGTGATATTTGGTTGTGGGAGAATTGGGACAATACACGAGTTCACAATTGCTTTTGAAGATAATAAACCAATCGGTATTTTGGAGGGGACCTGGATGACTGACGAAGTTATACACAATATTATCCGCAATGGAAATAGGAATTCCGATCTTGTTATTTTTGATTCTGACCCGGAGAGATTAGTAAAGAAAATAAAAGAAATGATCTTGGTACAGCGAGAAGAAATCATCCGCCGCTCTAACGCTTGGCAGGATGGATAAAATAATTTATGAAAAAATATGATACTTTTCTATCCTATCAGTTCACCGGAATTGATCCACAGGTACGCACTGAAAATATTTTGCTAGTAACAAAACAATTGGAATCTGAAGGGAAAGTGGTTTTTTGTTCTGATGCTTTAGAACCAGAATTCCAAGCAAAAGGAATGAGTGCAGATCAAATATATACAGAATGTTTAAAAATTCAAAGTCAGCAAACATTTGAAGAAATAGTTTTTTATTTTATGGATCCAAGAGAATCAAAAGGAATGAAGTTAGAATTAGAGAAAGCTATTCAGCTGGGACAAAAGGGAAGAATAATAATTAAGGAAGGTCTGGAGGACAATGGGGAATTAGAATGGATTAAACCATTTAAACAATTTTGCGGCGTTGAAACGGTAGAGCATGCGCGTGAAGTTAAATTTCAAAAATAATTTTAGAGTTTTCCGAGATCGATTGATTTGTTTACCCCCACACCGCGGATAAAGTTGTTCACGTGAGAGATTATAATCATTGCGCCTTGGAAATTTTTGAGAGCTTCTTGGATAATCGGAATATGGCGGAAGTTGATATGGTTCGTTGGCTCGTCGAGAATTAAAATTCCTGGTTTTTGCAAAGTTAAATAGGCGAACATCAGAAGTCCTTTTTGTCCTTCACTCAAGTCACCAACCTTATTAGATAACTCTTTTCCTGTTAATAAAAATGTAGCCGCAGTTTTTCGTAAAAATTCTATATCATTCCCATCATAAGCTTCTCGCAAAGCGTCGAGTGCAGTCATATTAAAATCCAGGGTAGAAAAATCTTGTCGGTAGTAACCGATTTTAATTCCTTCTTTTATTTCCACACCCTCTACATTTCTCTTGGCAATTTTTTCTAAGAGTGTAGTTTTACCAATTCCATTGGGTCCGATGATTTGCAACTTGTCACCCTTCATCAATTCCTGAGTAGAAACATTTTTGCGAACCACACCACCTTCTTTTAAAACTTCGATACTTCTAATAGTAATTAGAACAGAGCCAATTTCTTCTTGGCAGGGGATAGAGAATTTGCGGATAGTTTTATCTTCTTTTCTCACTTCTACTTTGTCATCTTCAGCTTCTTCGTATTCCTCTTTTAACTTGGCCGCAAGAGCACGCATCTTGCCTCCTTTGTGGGCGAAGAAGTTTACTTTGTCTTTTTTATCTTGTATCTCTCTTTCTAAAAGTTCATTAGCTCGCTGTTCTCTCTCAATTCTTTTTTTAATTTCTTCTACTGCTTTAAAATAGTTTCCTACATATTGTTCAATTTGACTATTTTGTACATTGATATAGAGAATGCCGTGAGAAAAAGAGTTGAGGAAATTCTCATCGTGGGAAATAACAATAGCAGTGCCAGGATAATTGTTCATAAACTCGGTCAGGTGTTTTACACCTTCTTTGTCGAGATTATTGGTTGGCTCGTCGAGCAATAAAATGTCTGGTTTTTGCACAAGCGCCTCGGCAATGAGAAGTCGTCCTTTTTGTCCACCAGAAAGTTCTTTGATTTTTTTATCTAAAAAAGCAATCGGTAATTTTACAATTTCAAAAGGCTCGACCGCTCGCTTGTCTATGTCATAAATTTTACTGCCGTTTTTTTCTAAATTAATTTTTAAAAAGTCACGTACAGACAAGTCCCACTGTGAGTGGGGGATAGTTTGTTTGGCGATGGCAATTTTCTGATCATTTTCTTTTACTATTCTACCTTCCATAACTTCTCGCTCGCCAGTGATCAGAGAAAACAGGGTAGACTTACCAGCACCGTTTTGTCCCATGAGGGTTAGTTTCAATCCTTTACGAATAACAAAGTTAGATTCTTTTAAAAGAAACCTGGTTTCTGTATAACCAAAGGTTACATCTTCGAATCGCAAAACTGGTACGCCACCACTCGGTGTATCTCTTTCTACTGCCATAAATTTGTTTGTATTATATCACATCTGATTGTATACTTTGTTCGGTAAATCTTGTATGACATCTACACTAGAAACTGGCATTGAATCTAAAGACCATAAAGATAATTTTGGGGTTCGTTTGGAGCAAATATTAGAAAGTCCTTTGAGTACTGATTTAAATCGGCATTTGGATTTAATTTTAAATGAGTTAGAGAAACTTTTACGTGATGCGGTTTCCAGATATAGAGAATTGGTACCAGAGTGGGAGACAGAGCTTGTAGCATACAAAGCCATAAAATTGGAATTGGCAAAAGAGTCTGGACACCCTGAACCTAAAGATGATATTTTGTTAGAAGAATTAGCTTGTAAGTTTTTTAAGATACCTGATGTGGTTAACATGCTCTCAAGTGTATTAGGGCAAATAGAAAAATTAAAGCAGATCGATGATTTTGTGGGAGAATTCATTAGTTCCAATACAGTACAAGATACTCGAACTATTGTTAGTCCAGACAGTTCAAGTGGGAAAGCTATTTCGCCTGGTGACAAGGAAATGAGGATAAGAAAATTACATGATCGCTTGAAAGTTATTTGCTTTGTACTTATTTCTGGTGGTGTTGAACTGAAACCTGAAACAGTAAAAATAACTAGGGGTTTGCCGCCCGAAGGTTCTATGCGAAAAGAGCCATATTATTTAATTGAGATACCTTCGTTGGATAGAATTGTTTTGGAATGTTTGGAAGAGGGAAATAAGGTGTTTATTTTTGATAGCAGGAAACTTCCTTCTCAAAAAGTTTTCGAGTTATTGGAAAAACAAGCACTTGACATGGGTCTGCTCAAATCATTAAGTAAGGAGCAATTACAGGCTATATGTGATTTAAGTGATGGTACGGGTATTGATATAAACCATAGTGCGCGTGGTGCTGGGTGGGAAACCAGAGTTTCTGAAAATTTATTTGGAGAAATACAAAATATTCTTACACCTATTTCTGGAAGATATCAAGAGCAAGTTAAGAAAATTCTATCTAGAGGTGTGGTTCCAATTAGTCTAGTGGAACAGGTGGATTTGGAATTGGTAAAAGATAATGGTAATTCTTTTATGGTTGACAAAAAGCTTGGCAGGTGGGGTACAGTGAAAGTTTGTGCGGCTGAAGCTAGACGTAATGGTGTTGTTTTTCCAAATCAAAATAATCTTATTTTACAAGGAGTGAGGGTTATAATTCCAGATGTGGTCGGCGCAAGGTGGAGTCCTATATTATTTAATCTAGAGGATTTGCTGGAAAAAAATAAGAGGGAGGTTCCAGTGTTTGGCGAACTTCCTTTGGAGGAGGGAAGAGGGGAATGGGAAGGTTTTTACGTTGCTAGGGACGAAAACGGTTTGGAGTTGCACTTCGGTTCAAGCGAAGTTGTTTCTAATAAAATCAAGCAGGATTTTGGGGTTGACTATCCGGCATCAAATGTTAGCGCTGTAGTAAGGAATAATATTGATGTCCTTAGATATGTGGATAGCAAGAATAGTGCAGGTACAGGTCCAATGATTAAACTAACTGCTTATAAAGATTTGTTGGAGAAAGCGGTTATTGAAGATATAAGTTTTCAAAAGTATTTACAACTGCCAGTTGTCAAGAATGAAGGAGTTGAAAATGCCTATCTAGATGTAGATGGTGTTAGGTATGGCACTCTGGGGTATGTAATTCATGCGGCCGGTAAACCAAGATTTGGTGACCCCATTACATTGAGTGGGCTTGATGCAAAGGTGAGTGTTTTACTTGGTGATGTGGGAGATAAGGTGGAAGCAAGGTCTGCATCTGGAAATAAAATTAATGGTGGTCTGAAAAGAGTTGAACCTCTGCTTATATACTTAAAATGGTGGAATTCATTGGGTGCTATTTTTGCAGATAAATTTACACTTTCCCGAGGACAAAGATATGCAACAAATAAATTCTATAAGGAACAAATCCAAAAGGACTTTAATAAGAATATTGGGATGAATAATATTACAAATGCAGCAAATAGACTTAGGGAAAAACAAGCAAAGGCTTTGGACTGTAAAATAAGTTCCGGGAGGATTGTGAAAGGTGGGCAATTTTCTTACGAGCAAATTATTGGAGAATTAGAGAGTGTGGGTGTCATTGAATCATAGGCCACTTTCTGTTATAATTTTTATATGAATTTCGAATTAGTAAACTATAAACCCTTAGAGGGGGCGAGAGCCTGCGGGCACAGATTATTTTAATTTATTTTATTATGAGAAGTGACGAAGAGTTAAGAAGATATCTACAATTTTCTCCAGTTACTAATATTGCAGGAGATGCATTCAATGCAATTGGAATGCTTAGATTGTATCTTTCAGAATCAGTCAAGACTTGCTGGAGGGATAACAGATGAAAGTCATGCACATGAAGTTGGAGCATTAGTAGAACAATTTCAAAATAATATTTACGAAAAATAATATGACACAAAAAATTACAACCAATGAAGTACGGGAGAGGTTTTTGAACCACATGAAGAAACAGGGGCACGTGATTATTCCATCATCGCGTCTGGTTCCTGAAAACGACCCAACAACTTTGTTTACAGGTTCTGGGATGCAACCCATGGTGCCATACTTGCTTGGACAAAAACACGCCATGGGAACACGTCTGGCCGACTCGCAAAAATGTTTTCGCTCCCAAGATATTGATGAAGCTGGGGACAATCGGCACACAACATTTTTTGAGATGTTGGGCAATTGGAGTTTAGGAGATTATTTTAAAGAAGAGCAAATAAATTGGATGTGGGAATTTATGATTAAGGAAATTGGAATTGATCCTGAAAATTTATATTTCTCTTGTTTTAAAGGTAGCCCAGAGATAAATATTCCCAAAGATACAGAATCACCAATACTGTGGCGGAAGCTATTAGCGGAAGTGGGGATAGAAGCGAAAATTGGCGAGAACCCAGAAGTAGATGGAATGCAAGCTGGTGAGAAAATTTTTTACTATGGAGCAAAAAAGAATTGGTGGTCACGTGTAGGTGTTCCCCAAAATATGCCAGTTGGCGAGCCAGGGGGACCAGATACAGAAATGTTTTTTGATTTCGATCCGAAAGGAGAAAAAAAATACCATGAGAAGTCACCATATAAAAATGACAAATGTCACCCCAACTGTGACTGTGGACGTTTTATGGAAATTGGTAACAACGTGTTTATGGAATATGTACGCACTCCAAATGGATATGAATTTCTGAAAAATAAAAATGTAGACTTTGGTGGAAGTTTAGAAAGAATGACAGCCGCTGCGCATAATGACAACGATATGTTTAATATTGACGTTTTCGCTAACGCAATTAAAAAATTAGAAGAGTTAAGTGGTAAAAAATACAATCCAATCCAAAGTGATACAGAAATTTTGGGAGTGGACAAGTTGACTCAGTCATTCCGGGTTATTGCCGACCACTTGCGCGGCGCCACTTTCTTCATTGCTGACGGGATTTATCCAGGAAATAAAGATCAAGGGTATTTCGTCCGCCGCCTTATGCGCCGCGCCATCCGCCACGGTCGCAATCTGGGTATTACCGAAAATTTCTGTAAAGTCATTGCTGAATTTTACATCTCTTATCACGGTGAACTTTATACAGAACTTGTACAGAATAAAAATAAAGTTTTGGAAATAATGGATGAAGAAGAAAATCAATTCAAAAAAACTTTGGCAAATGGCGAAAAAGAATTTTTTAATATTTTGAAGAACATAACCCCCTCCCAACCCTCCCCAGAGGGGAGGGCTACTCGAGTTCTTCCTGGAGAAATAGCCTTTATGCTTTACGAATCGTATGGCTTTCCATTTGAACTGATCGAAGAATTGGCAAAAGAAAATGATGTGAAGGTTGATAAAGCTGGGTTTGAAGTTGCTAGACAAAAACATTCTGAGATGTCACGTGCGGGAAGTGAGAATAAATTTAAAGGAGGGCTCGCAAATCCAAATGATGAAGTAGTTGTGAAATATCACACAGCAACTCACTTGTTGCATGCAGCTTTGAAACAAGTTTTGGGAGAATCCGCAAATCAAAAGGGTTCTAATATCACACCAGAGCGTCTGCGTTTTGACTTTACTCATCCAACAAAAATGACTCCTGAGGAAATTAAAAAAGTTGAAGATTTGGTTAATGAGTGGATAGAAAAAGATTTAAAAGTACGACGTGAAGAAATGAACAAAGCTGATGCAGAAGAAAGAAAACCTATTCACTTGTTTGGAGAAAAATATGGCGATGTGGTTTCTATTTATACAATAGGCGATGGGAAAGTGCGTGGTCTCGACGCAACCTCTGTTGAGTTTTGTGGTGGACCACACGTGGAGCATACTGGGCAAATAGGTGAGGGGAATAAGAAATTTAAAATTGTAAAAGAAGAAGCTGTCTCTGCTGGTGTTCGTCGTATCAAAGCAGTTGTTGAGTAAATTTTGTGTTAAACTTTTTATTATGTTAGAAAAAGCAAAGAATAGCAAAGGTGCATATTTGGCAATGGTTTTAGCGTTTGGTGGATGTGAAAGACAAAATTTGTTTAGTAATGTATCTTGGAAGAGTAATACGTCAGAAATTTCACTCTCATTATGGAAAAGAAGTCTTGTAGATAAATTTGAATCATATGTAGCATCTCGATGCTCCATTGTTTCTGGGGAATGTGTTTCTGATGGAGGGCCAGGGAATACTGATTTTATTCCTCGTTCAATTGGTGAACAGCATATTTATCAAGTGAGTCATAATGTTTCTAAGGAAGGAACATTATTGATTTCGTTTCACAACCATCCTGTCAGAGTGGTTGAATTATTTATAGGATCAAATAAATTACAATTTCCCGATAGATTGCTTACTGCACCATCTGGAAGAAATGACTGCTTAAAAAATGTTGTTGAAATTCCTCTAAACAGAGATTCTAAATTGTTTACAACAGAATTCGTTCGTGTGAATGCAAACGTGGTTGTAGACCCTGGTGGCATTTGGGTTTGCTCCTTAAAGGGACCTTCAGAGCCTCTCAATAAAAATCAAGGAAAAATTAATGAGTTACGTGCTGAGATGATGAAAGCAACACAAGAAACTTCAAGAGATCTAAAAGAAATTGCTAATGATTTTATAAAAAGTATGGTTGGCTTGTCGAAAATGAAAATTATATTTCTTCCAAGCGGAGCAAGTAATAGAGAAATTCTTGATGCAGCTGAGGAAGTTAATTAGTGTCAGTTTTTTTAACTTTATTTTTTCCACTGGGAATTGCACACACCTATTGTATTGTCCAAAAAGTTGAGTATACT
>CAYMOA010000012.1:0-18083 GCA_964391935.1 uncultured Candidatus Saccharibacteria bacterium
CTACCAATAATTCCATTCCCCTGTTGGAATTCTCCTGACAACCTAGACTGTCGAGACTGGATTCTATTTTGAGCAGCATTAAATTTAGTTCTGATAATATCTTCGTTGGCAGTCATATAAGTTACACACTCATCTGGGTTTCTTCCTTGTTTCCAGATCTCATTACATTTTTTTATTTGATCATAATTAAAATCATCTTCTTCTTTAAATGGATCTTTTTTGTCCATATCCACTAGCATTTGAGATATTTCTCTACTGTACATGGGAGAAGATTGCAGTCGCTCAAGTTCTCTTTGTAGGTCTTCTCTGTAAACTCTTTGTAATAAACATTTTTCGTCCGCATAACAATTATCAGCAATTGTCTTTAATTGTTTAGAAGACTCCTGAGCCAGTCTAGCTGATGCAGCTGCTATATTGGGAATAATTGTACAAAAACGTATCATGTCCGCCGCACGCATTTCATTGGCGGTTAGTTGTGCATTTTGATTAATACTTATTAAATATGGAGCGAGATTTGTAAGATCCACCGGAACAGACCCACCCCCACCACCTCCAACAGCTCCACTGTATACACTTTGAAATCCAGAGTATTGTTGGCAAATTCTCCCTGCTTCGGTTTGTGTTGTCTGAGTTGGATATTGTATTTGCGGAGCTCTTGCTGTGTTCGCAGCTTGCCCACCAACAGTACTATTATTAGCTGGAGTTGGTGCGGTTGCATTTGTATTTGCAGAACTCGTATTTGTGGTTTGGGTTTGGGTAGTTGCTTGAGAATTGAGGACAGTTACATTTGCAGTTGTTTTTACTGTTGTTCCACCAAGGTCGGTGCATTCAAAAATATATGGAACTGTTTTGGTAGGACTGAGTAGAATATTTCCATTGAGCTGAACATTGTTTTTGTTATAAGTATCGCCCGAGACAGTACATTTACTTACCTCAGTTGTAGTTATTTTTACTGTAGCTTTTTGGTTGAGGGTTACTGTCTGATTCGCAGGCTCGACTTTAACTGATGGAGCCGCGAAAACTGAAGGAGCTAAAAATATAAAAAGTAAAACCACCCCTAACCCCTCCTTTAAAAAGGAGGGGAATTGGTGCGATGTTCCACCCCTATTTATAGGGGAGGCTAGGTGGGGTATGTTGAATAGCATATCTATCTGCAATTATAACAGACATATTTTCCGCATATTTACTTATCCACAGTGTATAAATATTTTTATCATTTTCCGTCACCAAGTTTTTTAAAATATAACTGATATTGAGTGATGACACAGCAATCTCGGCTGCTATTTTTTCTAAACTTGTAGGAGTGCTGAGATTTTGTATTTTCTCTGCGAATATCTCATACTCGGTTGCGATACGGAGTAAACTCTCTTTGTCATAATCTGACAAGGCAAGCAAAGTTCCGTCAGGATTTATCTGAGAAGTTAGGATAGTATTTTCACTTGTGCCATCTTTTTTCTTAAAGTCAGAAAAGATCAGCTCAAAATTATTAGCATAATTTTTCTTGGTAAATTTATCAGAAATATTTTTTATAAAAATTGTTTGTGGAGGCAGAGCAACACTTTGCTCCAGTTCGTTTTGATAATCATTTACTATCTTGTCTACTTGGTTTTGAGTGTCGAGACTTTTACCAGCGCCAGACTGCAGTTCGTAGATTTGTTTGATATATCTATTGTATATTTCGTTCTCAGAACTGCTAGAGTTAATTTGATTTAAAAATTCTGTTTTTGAGTTAGAGATATTTTTCTCTTGGCCAGTAACACTCGAGTTGTCAGAGCCAAAGCGGAATACAATAAAAATCAGAATTAAAAAAAGAAAAATTATTACAAATATCGCCTCCCCCGCTGTTCCTTTTTTCTCATTTTCGTTCATAGTTTATTTATTCCAAAGTATACACAATTTTTTTAAAACTTTATATTTTAAAATTATTGTTGGTAACAATTTGCATTTATGTGCCAATGAGCCCCTGTGCCTAATGCTGTTTTTACACCTGTTTCAGTTTCATCTAAATAAGTTATACCTTTTGGTAACTTACCAGTTTTTAAGTAAACTCTGAGTTTTGAGTTGCCTCTACTTCTCAAGTCAACAATAGCTTGTCCGGGGCCATGTGTTTTATGCTGTTTAGTAGAAGTTCCACCAGTCACAGTTACTTCACAACCACACTCTGTTTTTATTTGTTTTAAAGCGAGAACAGTTTTCACTGGTAATCCTTCTAATGTTGAAACAGAACCAATACCTATACCACTTTCCTGCAATAGTTTTCTTATTTCAGAGTCACTCCCAGTTTTGCCATTATCTCCGCAACTCCCACCAGCTGAGCCAACACTACTTTCTGCTCCTGATTCTTCTGCTCCTCCTGCCCCGTTTCCACTTTGATTTTGTGCCTGTTGTTGTGCTTGTTGTTTTGCCACGCCACTCATAAGACCACTCAACATTTGTGAAAGAGGATTTTGTTGTTGTGGCTGAGTCGCAGAAGGTGCAGATGTGGGTACTGAGTTTTGTGGGTATTGTGTAGGGTTACTGACAGAAGTATTTGAAGTAGGCGTTGGCGTGAGGCTGGCAGTCATTTGATTTAAAATATTTCCTAAACTATCGCTCACTGAACCAGCCGTATTAATAATACTAGAAACCAAGCCAGTACCCGTTACTGCAATAACCACTTCATTACTCGCATTTTCATTTCTCCCACCGTCAATATCTTCTACTCTATCCGCTTCTATTTGTACACTTATTTTTTTACTATTTTGACCCGCTGCGATAATTAGCATATATTGAGTCTTACCAATCTTTCTGATTTCTTTTATTTCCCCACCATCTACAATCACTACTTCTGGTTCTAAAACCACAATTTCTTTATTTGTGTTTACGGAAACTTTTAGCTGAGTATCTGAAGTTATACGACTAGCATTGGCTGATAGAGAGACATTGAGTGGAGTAGTATTTGCAGAAGTTTTTGTATTTATTATTTCTTGACTGTCAGAAACTTGTTCCCCTATCTCTTCAATTGTGCCATCACAGATTGCTTCTGCAACTGTGCGTGTTTTTTCATTAAACTTACCATCAGCCACACCGATATACTCTATAAATAGTGCCTGCAGTTTTTTTAAAGCTTCGCGAGTTGCCTTACCAAAGTTCCCCGTTTCATTTCCAGGAGATCCAGCACCAGACAAGGCTACTAATGTCCTTTTGTCACTGTTTAGTATTTCTTGTAAGACTACGATGTCTTCGTGTTTATCACCGAACTGTAAATCGGTAGAAAATTTGTAAGGACAGTTGGGCAAAATGTTTTCCTCTGCAAATACAAAAAATGTTTGTGAGAAAAATAAAATAAAAAAACTAATACTAATAAAAATGAAAGAAAAAATTTTTTTGAAACTCATGTTTATATTTCCAGTATAACTTAATTTTAGAAAAATAATATTTTTAATAAAAATTATTTATATGTGCAATTATAAATTTTTTGATATTCTCTAGCCCCATTTACAGTTACATCAAATGAAAAACTTGCATTAGAAACATTTTCTTTGGCTGCTTCACGGAGATTCGCATCAGTTCCTTTGCCACCACGTGTAACAATCAGAGTTTGTTCCGGTTTATTTCTAAGTCTAGAAACTTTCTGTACGGTTTCCGGACCATTATTTTCTCCGTCAAGTTCTGCAAGTGCCCCGATAACTGCGGGGTGTGATAAAAAGTTGCAAGTCGACAAGTGTGGGTTGGGATTGATAATTTTTATTTTTACTTTCCCAGAATTATTCAGCTGTTCGATCGAGTCAAGAATTATTTTATAATTTTTAGAACCAATAGAGTCGCAATTGTCTAAATATACTGGTACACATTTTTGTCCAGCTTTTTCACCCTGCTCTTGCCAATGTAAAAATTGTTTTTGTATATAACTCTGTGCTTCCCCACCAGAATAATCAGAAAAACATTTTTCATTATACTCCTGGGCTGTTTGCGGATTTTTGCAATTAGAAACTGTTGCTCCAGGTGCGGACATCCCCTTTTCTAACATCGGGTTTGCATAGCCACCTCCAAAAAAACCATTTCTAAAATTCTGATTAAAACCAACAAAAATAGTTTTTGCATTGCAGCTCACACCATTCCCACTTTTCCCACCGATATTAAAAGCAATTGGCCCCTGAGGTACTCCGCACTCACCAGGCAAAGCTCCACCTGGTCCATTGTATGGAGTTGCCAAATCCTGGGCTGCTCCGCTACTAACTAACCCGCCAAAAATATTGCTACCCGAGAGACCGGCTATAGCTTTTTGTGGTCCACCCGGACCAAAAATATTTTGGATAAATCCACCGAGCCCCTGGTTTCCAAAACCTTGACCTGCACCACCCATTTGTTTATTTATTTGTGCTGGAAAATTAGGATTGGTCAAAATATTTCCAAGTGGAGAATTTTGTATAAGAGGAGTGTTTAAAAAAGGGTTGGTTTGTGGCTGTAAACTATTTTGATTGATTCCGAGGCCAGAAAATATTTTGTCTAGGGCCGTTTCCGGGTTAGCTACATTTATTTGCATTTCCCCTTGTGGAGTTTTTAACTTTGTATCTCCTGTTTCTGTATTTATCTTGGCACTGCCAACAGTTTTACCGTCTTTTTCTACACTCACTTTTTTTTCAACTGTTTGGTATTGGACTTTGATTTGTACGGTTTTTGTTTCTGTTTTTTTAATCCCCAGATTTTGCAAAATTTCTGAAAAAAAGGAGCTAGCCTCGACTGTTGAAGGGTCCAAAGAAAAAAGAAGAAGAAAAAAAATCAAAACAGAAAAAGAAATTTTTTGTATCACATAAATAGTTTACCAGATTTTTTAAATTTCTTTTATACAAAGAATATCATGAAGCGTTTACTTTGTTTTAATTATTTCTTTGAAAAATTTTATTTAATTGAACAGTTACCAGGATTAAAACCGATGTCTTTTGTCTCACCTGAGTTAATTTTGTAAAATGGAAGCTTAGACAATTGATCATTTACTTTTATGCATCTCTTTTTGGTCGTATCTGCTTCCTCACAGCATTGCAGTTCTTCCTCAGAATAATTTGTTTTTTGTTGAATAAAACACTCATCCTTTTTTACTTCACCTAAAGTTTTATCTGCTGCACCCCCAACTTCAGAAAACAAAATATACCTACTACCTTGATTTTTTATAGAATCTGCTTGCACCATTGTTATGGGTTTGTTTCCACTTGGACTATATTTTATATTCCTTGAATCGTCAGACAAATATTTACATACTTTCAGCTCTTTTTTATCCATTGTAACTTTTCCATCTTGTGGTAGGTCAGCATTATTATCAATAACACATTTACCTTTTTCTATAGTACCCTTTGCACCACCAATACTTCCATTATTTGTTACTTGGCAATTGTCGCCATCTTTTGAATTGTTCGGGATACCGCCTTCTGGTTTTGCTTGAGTGCCTGCTCCTGTTTTACCTGTATCACCACCACTTCTATTTCCACCGCCTCCACCCCCACCAGCACCACTTCCACCACCTTGTCCCCCACCTAAACCACCGAGACCACCTTTCCCTAACAAATTTCCTAACATTTGTCCTAGTGCTGAGTTTTGTGAAGCTTGTTGTCTTGCTTGCTGTTGAGCAGCTTGCTGAGCTTGGTAGGCTTGGTTCTGAGTTGCGTTGGCGATGCTTGGGTTAGTACAAGGGTTTGTAGGTGGTTGTGGGGCATAACCATATCCATAACCATACATGCTTTGTTGTTGCATTTGTTGCTGATAATTTAAAAGCTGTTGACGATAAACATTTTGATTTTGAGCACTACAAGGAGAATTGGGGTTGTTGGGGTTTTGTGGGTGACTGCAGCGTTGTACATCGGTGATACCAGTTGGTAAATTCCCAGTGTCACCATAACACCCGAGACTAGAATTGAATTGGGCTAGATTGCTATTGGCATTGGTAAGCGGGCAACCAGTTGGGTTGAGTGGAGCGCCAGTTGTTGGGTTTAGGGTAATTAATTTACCTGCAGAATCATAATTACAATTGGGTGTTGAGCCAACTATTTTACTAACTAAACTGTCTAAGTTGGTAGTATCGTTTGGATTGGTAGAAGTTGCAGATGCCAAGCGGAGTTTTACAGATATTTCATTACTTGCATTTTCGTTTACATTTCCCGCCAAGTCCTCTACTTTGTCAGCTTCTACCTGAACAACCACACTCCTAGCGTCTTCATTTGGAGTAATAGTTATAGAGTAACTAGTTTTAGAAAGTTTACGAATTTCTTTTACACTTCCTCCATCTACTATGACTGAGTCAGGTGTGATTGGTTTAACCTCTTCAGAAAAGTTGGCAACCACTTTAAATGTAGAACTTGGTTCTACAGAGTTTAAGTTTGCAGATAGAGATACACGAGGAGCAATCTTGTCATTGGGTATTTCTGTAATTTCACCGGCAGGAGTTGCGTTAGCTTGGACACTGGTTACATTGGTATAAGCATTTCCTGATTTTACTGGAGCTTGTCCGTTACAAATAGCGTTCATAGTAGTTCTAGATCTCGGACCAAAGCGACCATTTGCAACCCCGATATATTCTATAAACAAAGCTTGGAATTTTTTAACAGCTACTTTTGTTGACTCGCCAAAAGTCGTGGTCTCTTTTCCTGGACTACCTGGACCATCGAGAGCGACAATAGTTCTCTTGTCACTATTTAATAAAACTTGTAAAAGTCGTACATCTTCTCCTTTTGTGCCGACAAATAAATCTCGCTCAAAAGCATAGGGGCAAGAAAGTCGCGAACCTTCATAAACTCCAGAAAGTTTGCCATTGGCTGTCTGGGCAGGAGTTCTTTGTACTGTTGTACTTTGAGGTTGTGAATTATTTAAATAAATATTTTGCTCTTCGCCTGTGTAGGTTGTGCCAGGAGCGCTCGGTAAAAAAGTATTAGCAGAGTCTTCTAAATAACCATCATTTTCGTATTGAGCAAAAGTAGTTGCCAAGCCAAAAGAAAAATTTAAAATTAACAGAAAAATTAGAAAAAGATTTTTCATAATTTAAAGTATATAGTAAATATTATTTTAAAACACAATTTTGTGTGGAAAAGATACAAAATTTACAAAAATAGAATATACTTGCAAATATGAAAAAGTTCTCACTTCTTTTTATTTTTTTATTTAGCTTTAATTCAGCCAATGCTTTTACTTGTCCCAACTATATGTTTTCTACAGATTTAAAAAAAGGAGATACCAACGCCGATGTACGAGTGATGCAAGAAATATTGAACTTAGACAAGAGAACTATCGTATCCTATTCTGGTCTCGGGTCAAAAGGTCAGGAGACAAGTTATTTTGGAGTTGGAACTCGTGAAGCTTTGAAAAGATTCCAAGCTTTGTTCATAGAGTATATCGGTATCGCCAATGGAAAGTTTGGCCCGCGAACTAGAACAACTATGAACGCTGTTTGCAAAGGAGACTTTTTTACTGGTGGTTCAAAAAATGTTTATGACACTACGAGTAACAAAGACTCTACTCCACCAATTGTTGCGATCGCGGGACCAAACTCCGCTAGTATTTCTGAAATATTCCGAGCTTTTATTGGTTCTAATGAAGCTATGCAAACTCCAGACTTATCAGGTTTGATAATCTCCAATGCAACAGCTGGTGATATTCGAAAAGTTTCCAGTACAACTTTTTCTTTTGTAGTTACCCCAAACCAAGATGCCAAAGGTCCGATAACTTTACAATTCGAAGCCGACTCACTTTCTGATTTGGCTGGGAATAAAAATGAGGACGCAACCAATGAGTGGCAAGTTGTTTTAACTGACTTGGGAAGTACAACCATACCAACAATACCAATCGAAATACCTGTGATCGATATGCCTATTGTTACTCCATCAAATTGTAATAATGTTACAGCTGTAGATGTGAGTGATTATACCAACCCTTGTTATGGCAAATCTCCGATGACTTATCCAAATACTGCCGGAGCCGCAGCATCTCCTGAAAGTAGTAGTGGAGGTGGGGGAAGTCAGATTGCACAGATGTTGCAAGGACTTTTAAAAGGTTTGATGGGAGCTTTAGGAGGTGGAAAAGCAACTGGTGGTAATGTTGGTGGTGATGCGATGTGTGCATGTTCTGGACTCAAAACCGCAAGTTACTCACCTATTGGCCCTGGTATAGGAGGAAGACAAAATGTTACCGGTGTGCCGAATATGGGTAGTCACTACACTGGTTTTCAATCCGGACCACCGCCAATTTGTGGAGCAAGACTAAGACAAGGACCAAAAGACCCATGCTCTGGTATACCAGGCCCCCACACTGGCAGTTGTTGTGGTATTTTGGTTGATGTAACTTTACAACCAGTAACAGGTACACTATCTCCTACTGGTATGCGCTCGAATTGATTTTTTACTGTAATAATTTTCTTTAACCACCGACTAGATATCTCAAAGGCCCATAGAGCATCCCCCTGCTCTGGCCTTAACAGATGATATTGTGGTTTAATGGTCACCCCCCCCGACCAACACGCTCCCCGCGTGGCCGCAGTATCATCTGTTTTTATTTTTACAAATTTAATTTTTATTAATTATCCCTCCAATCTCCCTCCAAGTTTCCATACTCACATCTTCAGCCCTCACTTTTTCATTATATTTTTTTAAAAATATTTCTTGTATTTCATTAAAATATTTTTCCAACAAATTTTTATCCAAGTCAGTTTTTAAATTGGTAAGTAAAAATTTTCTTTTATGAGAAAAAGCAGCACGTAAAATTTTAAAAAATATCTCCATATCTTCCCCTCCTTGTTGAGGAGGGGCTAGGGGTGGTGCAAATGGGCTAGAAATATTATTGATCGCAATAATAGCCGAGTCAACTTTTGGAGGCGGTACGAAACTCCCCGCTTTTACAATGTCCACGATTTTAGGTTCACCAAATATTTTTACAGAAATGGAAAGCAGACTTTCTTTTTTGTCGCGTGCCACAATCCTCTCTGCCACTTCTTTTTGGATTAAAAACACTACTTGGTTCGGTAAAACTTTTTGCTCGAAAGTATTTCTAAAAATCGCCCCAGTAATATAGTATGGGATATTGCCAACGAGATTATATTCTTTACGAGTATTAGTTTGGAGGGATTTTAGTTCCTGTGCATAATCAATCTCTAAACAATCTCTTTCAATTATAAAAAGTTTTTTATTTTGTATTTCTTTTACAAATTTTCTTTCTAATATTTCTATACTTCTCTTGTCTATTTCTATAGCTATAACTATAAAATTATTCTGTAAAAGTTTTTCTGTGAGTACTCCCTCGCCTGGACCAATCTCAAATACTACCCCCTCTAGCCCCCCCTTATCAAGGGGGGTGAGAGCTCCTACCATTTCGTTCAGTGCTTTTTCACTACGCAAAAAATGTTGCCCCAGACTTTTCTTCGCCTTCAAAAAATATTCATCTACTTGCATTTTTTATTTATTTTGCTATTATATCATGCAAGGTCCGAGGTGTGGTTGATACCCCTCAGATGAGAGAGTGTGAGGGAGACAGCTGCTTGCTTACGCGCTACTCCCACACCTCGGACCGACTCCACCTGCGACAAAAATTGCGGGTGTTTTATTTTTGAAATTTATTGCAAAGCATCTATGATACTGCTCCCCAGTTTTTTACTCGTATCTCCATCTTTTTTGATATGGATCTGACTAGCTACTATTTTTGTATTAGCATTATTATTTCTGTCTTCTTTATTTTGCCCCAAAAAATTATTGTTAGCAGCATTTAGTCCTATACTTTCTTTTTTATAACTCGGTGTGTCGTTTAATAAATTATTTCTCATTCCAAAAACCCCATGGTTTTCTATCATTTCTGACTGACTTCTGTCCCCACGCATCAGTGCACGTTGACTCATCTTTTTTAACGCAGCCCCCATTTTTTTAATCATAATAAGAGTATATGTTTTTTACTAAAAAGTAAAAGACTTGCCAAAATTACTGTTTTGTAGTATAAAATAAAGAACACCTCGCAGATCATGAGCAATCTAGCGGGGTAAGTAGGGGTCCGGCAGCTGCAATCAATAATTGCGCGCCGGACCCTTTCAAATTGTGTAAAAGTTTATTTGCAAAAGTTTTTTACAAGTACACAACTATTTTTTCATGTCCATTATCAGAGTCACTAAAATATTCTTCTTCCTCTACGCGCAAACCTTCTGGGATATCATCTAAAAATTCACTGCGGAATTGCATTTGTCTCTTACCAAAAAGCATTCTGTTTTTTGCATTAGTAAGAAAAAGTTTTTTCCTCGCACGAGTGAGAGCTACGTAGAAAAGCCTTCTCTCTTCCTCGCTCTCCTCCGCTGTTGGCTTTTGCGCATTCATACGTTTGCTTGGGAAAAGGTCTTCTTCTAAACCAGTGATAAAAACATAGTGGAACTCCAGACCTTTTGAGGCGTGGATGGTCATGAGGCGCACTTTTTCTACTTCTTGTGTGTCTGTATCTTGGTCAGAAACCAGAGACGCTTCTTCTAAGAATTTATTTATCCCTTCTGTTAAACCATACTTATCATACTCAGTAGCCAGAGTTACTAGTTCGTAAATATTCCCCAATCTTTCCATCGCCTCTTCGTCACCATCTTCTTTATACTTTTCTTCCATCCCAGAAAGTTTAATTATTTTTAATATAACTTCGCTCGGTAAACTGGTATCGATCATCTCTTTGATGTTATCAATACATTTCCAAAAATTATCAAGTTTTATCTGTTGTGGTTGTGGTAACTCATGAACATTGCCCGACAATATTTTTGTAAGAGCTACTTTTCCAAATCCACGAGACGGGTTAGAAAGTGCTCTCTTCATATCCTCTACACTGTCAACGTTCTCCGCAAGGCGTAGATAACTCATCACGTCCTTCACTTCTTTTCGATCAAAAAACCGCACACCTAAAACGTGATAAGGCACGTTCTCAGAGAGCAGTGCTTGCTCGATAGAACGTGATTGGAAGTTGGCCCGGTACAAAACACAGATTTCTTTTCCAGAAACCACCCCCCCTAGCCCCCCCTTATCAAGGTGGGGAGACATTAATTCTTTTATTTTCTTGGCAATAAAAGTAGCCTCTTGTCGGTCGTCGTAACCGGTGTAAACAGTTATCACTTCACCCTCTTCATTCTCAGTAAAAAGATTTTTTTCTTTTCTGATTTTATTTTTCTTGATTACTGCGTTTGCTGCTTCGATAATATTTTTGGTCGAGCGATAGTTTTGTTCCAACAAAATAGTTTTCGCATTTTTAAAATCTTCTTCGAAACGGAGCAAGTTTTTTAAGTTTGCCCCGCGCCAAGAATAAATATTCTGGTCTACATCCCCTACAGCACAAACATTCCCATGTTTTTCTGCTAAAAGTTTGCATAATAAATATTGAGAATTATTGGTATCTTGGTATTCGTCAATGTGTAAATACTTCCATTTGTTTTGGTATTTCTCTCTGACCGCTACATTATTTTGTAAAAGTTTCAAAGTCTTTACAATCAAGTCATCAAAGTCAACCACTTTTTTCTTTTCGAGTTCTATTTCATATTGTGGCCAAACCCGGGCTACTACTTTTTGAAATGGTGAAAAAGCTGCGGTTCGGTATTCACTCGGGTCAACCAGGTCACTTTTGATCCTACTTATTGTTCCCTTTACTCGGCGTGGCTCGTGCATTTTGGGGTCTATTCCCTCGCGGTCGAGGATCTCTTTGATTATAGAAAGTGAGTCGCCCTCGTCATATATAGTGAGACGTTTTGTAAGGCCAGCAGATAAATATTCTTCTTGTAAAATGTACATACCTAGTGAGTGAAAAGTTTTGATCATTGGCATCAAACCCCCACCCCAAACCCCTCCCCCAAAGGAGGGGCTTCCCTCCGACTGAAACATGTCTAACATATTTTCCTCCTTCATCCTGTGAATAATTCTCTCTCGCATTTCTTTGGCTGCTTTGTTGGTAAAAGTAATAGCCAAAATATTTTTTGGCTCCACTCCTTTTTTAATTATATGGATAATTCTCTCAACAATAGTTTTTGTTTTCCCTGCTCCTGCACCTGCCAATATTAAAAGTGGTCCGTCGGTATATTCCACCGCTTCTTGTTGTCTCTCGTTTAACATTTTTACGAGTTTAACATAATAGTAAAACTAAACCAAAAATTATCTATTTTGTTCAGGGCTCAGGTCTAATACAAGATTTGTAAAAATATTAGCCACTTCAAGTGTATTTTGATCAGCGCCGTTATTAACTTTTGTAGAAAAATGTTTTGTTATTTCAATAATCAATTCTTTGCTGAGAGCTTGAAACTTTGAGACAGTATTATTACCAATAAACGAGTATGCTGTATTAAACATAAAACCACATAAAGTACCAGGTTTTACAGGCTCACCAAGAGTTTGGAGAATTGATTCCTTTGTAACTTCTTTTATTAAAGATGCTTGACTTAATAATTCATTAAGAATTAATTTAAAATGATCACCAAGTTCTGAGTCATGAGTATTTAAATATTCCCAGATTTTTTTTGCTTTTTCTTTATTATTTTCTACTCGCATAATACTGTCAGAAAAAGTGCAAACAATTTTTGCTGACGGTTTACCAATTTTTAATATTTCTAATTCATTTTTTCCTTCGCTAAAGTATTTTTCAATATATGAAAGTTGATCCAAAAGATCATTACCTGAGCTTTCTATTTTTTTTAATCCTATGTTTCCAGCTTCATCTTTTCCAAAGGTTATAGTTAGTTCACCTATTTTTACTTCACCCGGAGCAACTTTATCCAAGTCAGCAGATGGAACCATTTCTACGATTTCAGTATTAATTTTTTTAATGTCTCTATCTTTTAAAAAATATCCTGCAGCCAAGAGGGACAATATCATTGTAGCCCCAGTTAAAGTTTCAGAACTATTTTTTATAACCCGGTCAAATACTCTAAAAATATCCATATTTATTTCTTAAACTCTTCTTTAAATTCTCTGATCACTTCCTCCAATTTTTCTAAAATAATTACATCTGCTTTGGGATAAAGTGATGTTAAATAAATATACAGAGAATTTCTACTTGCACCTTTTCGGATAAATTCTATAAAGGCAGAAAATTTGTCTTCACCCAAAGTTTTTACAATGTCGAGTATTGCTCGCTCGATAGCTTGGGAAGTTAGTTGGGCAGAGATATAGTCATGCATTTTTGCATCCATTGGTCCAAAGTCAGTACCGGAAAGAATTTCTCTTACTTTTTCGTCGATATTTATTTGTGCATTATTTTTATCTGACATATTATTTTTGTGGTGCATTATAAATTCTCATCATCAAACCAATGAGGTCATTTCCCTGAGCCAACATAACCGCACCAGACAAATCTTTTTCAACAAAAGTTGTAACAAATTTTGAAATATCACCTCTTACAACCTCATTAATACTTCTACTTTCTCTATCAGTTTTCGCTCTTTGGTCTTTACAAAAACTAACTACTTTTTTTATTTCATTAAATACAGAAGGACTGCCTATTTTTTTCATTAAAAGTTCAATTTCCATTTTTTTCTTAGAAATTTTCTTTCCAAACTCATCTTTATCATTTGAAAGTCTTGCGAATTTTTTATTGTAAGTATTCTCAAATGAAGCTAAATAATTATTGTATGCTGACAAAGCTTCTGTTAGAAGTTCAGGATTATCATTTTCTATTGTGAATAAATTTGTAAGTTTTTTAGCAACTTCATTTCTTGCTTCTTTTTGTTTATTATATTCTTCGTCTAGCTCACCTTTTTCAGCATCAACACCACTAACTCCATTTCGTTGTGCTTCTAATTCATTCCCTGCAGCTAGTAAATCCGAAAACTCCGTGAGCATTGTCTTTAAGAAAAAAGTTCCATATGTTTGGTTTTCTGCATGATTTATTTCTGACTTAACTTCCCGAGTAGGTAATATTGCAGGTCTAATTTCCTCAACTTTTTCAGGCGATGGAATCATTGGAACAACTACTGGGGCGATTTCTATTTCTTCTGTTGGATTCACTGCTTGGGCAACTGGGATTTTTTCTTCGTGTTTTTTTACAGCATCACGAACTAGATCTCGAAAAGAAGGATCGCTGATTCTAGATTTAAGTGGTTGTGACTGAGTAGAATTTTCAGGTTGAATAAGATTAGAAAAATTAAATAGTCCCATATTATTTCTGAGTTTAGCAATTCCCCACCAAATGTAAAGCAAAAAATGGGGAAAATTATAAAAAGTAACACACACTTTTTTTGTAATATTTTAGACTTACCCAGTTGACTAAACTCAATATTTTGATAGCATTACAACTAGACCAGACTCAGACCGACGCTAACCCTACTCAGAAAGACCATAGCCAAAACATATCAATGTTAGAAAACCCAAAAAAACCCATATACAACAAGACTTTTTTAGCAATTCTCCTGCTATCTTTCCCCATCTCGGCTTTTGCTTTGTCGATGTCTATTTTTGCTGACTTTTTCGCTACTGAGGCTATTGCCGAAAAGGTGAGTCCGATCAGACAAGAAACCTTACAAACTTTGAGAGTTTTTGAACCAAACAAAGTTTTTGCAAGTGTAGAAGAATTCGTCACAAAAAGACCAAACTTGATGGACGAAGACTCGACTTCTTTTGAAATAGCAAATTCTTTTCTCGATGACCTCGACTCTCAGGACTCAGATAACCACAACCACAATGAGAACGCTATTTACACTGTGCAAGCTGGAGACTCCATCTATTCTATTGCCTCATACTTCGGAGTTTCTGTAGACACTATTATGACTTTTAATCATATGCCAAAAAAGATGGTACATGTTGGTGACGTGTTGGAGGTGCCAAGTGTATCTGGAGTTTTATATGAAATTGAAAAAGGTGACACTATGATAGGTATTGCTAAGAAATACGATATCGATATCGATGACCTAACTTTGTATACCGGTTTGAGTGCAAATGAAAAATTAACTGTAGGAGAAGAAATATTTTTACCAAATGCAAAAGAAGATGTAAAAGTTAAGAAAACTACTACCATCACCAAAACTATCAATGGGGTTTCTAGTTCAAAAACTTTTGTAAAAGATGCCACAGTTAAAAAGTCTGGCTCTTGGGCCAAAGGTGACACTGCTCACTTGAACACTCCTGCTGCGATTTCTAAATATTCAAATTTAAAGAAAATCGAAGGTTACTTCTTATTCCCCGCTCCTGGCTCAACACGTACACAAAAAATGCACGGTAACAACGGTGTAGACTTCGCAAATAAAATAGGTAGCCAGGTCTTGGCTTCGGCTGACGGAGTTGTAGCAGTTGCGAAAACAAGTGGTTATAACTATGGCTATGGAAACTACATAAAAATAACTCACCCCAATGGTACCGAAACTATCTATGGTCACTTATCAAAAGTGAATGTGTCTGTTGGGCAATCTGTGACACGAGGGCAACTTATTGGTGCAGTGGGAAGTACAGGTAACTCTACTGGTCCACACTTGCACTTTGAGATCCACGGAGCCTACAACCCATTCGCTTGGTAGTTGTTAGAAACTAATAAAAATCTTTTTTGAGTTTATTTTTATAAAATGTAGATTTGTTTTTACTTCTTGATATTTTTAAAATATTTTTGGACTTAGTGTTTAAAATTATATTTAACTCTTTTGTTAAGTCTTGAGTAAGTTCCGAATATCTCGTGTATAAATCATCAATAAGATCAGCTAGATTTTTGTCTATTCCTACCTCGATCACAAAGTCACCTATAACCGTTACGTATTTATTATTTTCTTTAATAATATCTTTAATATTATATTGCAAAAATTTATTGTTAAAATCTTTTTTAATTAATTTATCTAAAGATTTTTTGCCACCCACCGTCATTAAAAATTTTCTCTGGCTTCTAACTATTTCTTTTAATAAAGTTTTTTCTACTTCATTTCTCGCTAAATAAAACCAATAGTGTGGGTCGTAAGAATATATAGCTTCAAAAGAATTGGTTTTATGCATTAAAATATTCTGAGCTTGCCCCCAGAAATTGTCTAGGTTTTGGATAGAATTAAATTTATAGCGTAAACTTTCTTTCTCGTTAAGATTTGTGAATTCAAAAGTATTTGTTTCGCTTTTATAATTCCTGATTAGAGAACTAGAAAAATCTAAGAATTTATCAACCCAAACTGGGCTCAGAGAAATTTTTTTATTATGCTCGATTATAATATCTTCTTCTTTAAGTTTCCTTAGGACCTTATAGAAACCTTGTTTGGAAATGCTTTTATTTCTCTCTTCTTGTATTTGTCTGAGAAGTTCTTTTGGAAAGGTTGCTCCGAGTTTTAATAAATCAAGTACTTTTCCTTCCATCTTTTGTTTATTTATTAGCATTTATTATCAGTAAGTAAACCAAAAGTTTACTTACATCATATAATATAGTATTTTTTTGACATAGTCAAGGGTAAATGATAATTTATCACCCATGAGTAAAAAATTAGTAATAATCCCGGGGATAACTGGGAGGATGGGACAAGAATATTTTCTGAAATTCAAAAAAAGCAAGGAGTATGAAGTTGTGGGTTTATCAACAAAAAAGAGTAGAGAAAAATATATTTATTCTTGCAATTTAGAAAACAAAAAAGATATAGGATTTTTCCTAAAAAAAGTCAGATTAGAAAATTATAAGGAAATAATAGTGATACATTGTGTTGGTAAATTTAAGTTTGAGGGAGAAAAAAGTTTAAAAGAACTTAGAAGTAAAAATTATCTTGATAAAGAAATATATAATTCTAACTTTATAACCTTTAAAAATCTCGCAGAAGGTTTGTTAAAAATAAAAAAAGAAAATCAAAAGGTTGTTTTCTGTGCCTTTGGGTCGATCAGTGACAGGTACACTATCCCCTGGTGGATTTCCTATTCCAAAAGTAAAAACATTTTAAGAAAATATATGAGAGATATAGTTGGAGGCAATATACGATGTGTGTTTGTTAATGTGAGTAGCACAGAAAAGGAAGAAGAAAGACCTTTTGCTGACAAAACTTTTTGGCTATCTTGTAAAGAAGTGGTAGAAAAATCATTCACATCTATTATAAATCGGAAATTGATTTTCCAAGAAATAGATATTATAAAAATAAATCCGAATTATTCTAAAACATACTACACAAATTATAAAAAAATAAAAAAAATATGGATGCATGATTTGTATGGAGATGTGTTAAAATTAAACAATGAAAACAGTTGAGATTGTCCGAGAGTTCCTAGAATTGCAAAAAAAATATTCCTTTACAAAACGAGCAACTGTCACAGGAGAGAGGTATTGTTTGTTAGCTAATAGTGGTCTTGTAGACAAAGAAGACTTCCAAAACGAAAGTTTGAGAGAACCACTTTTGGAACATGTTGGCCATTTGCCTATACTAGCCTCCTATTTTTACCCATTTATTGAAAATAAAGAAAAAATAAATTTAGGGAAAGTTTTGATTATGTTATCTATTCATGATATTGGCGAAACAGTTACAGGAGAAATATCCGCTTATAAAAAAACTTTGCAGGATGATATAGACGAACAGCAAGCAGCACTTAAAATTTTAAATCCAGAATTTAAAAATATTTTTTTAGAGTTTGAACAACAAGAGTCATGGGATTCTAAATATGCAAAAGCAATTGATGCCATAGCACCAAATATCCGAGAAATAAAAATGCCTGTGGTAACTATTAAAAGATCGATAAAACTTGGTTTTAATATTGAAGATGTTATAAAAAAGAAAAGAAAATATTTCGAGTTTGATAGAGTTTTACTAGAGGTTTTTGATTTATTAATGGAAGAGTACAAAAAAGTAGGTACAGATCAAGACTTTATTTTTGGCAGAGAAATTTACGATATTAATTTGAAGTAGTTGTAGAATTTGAAATGTTTGGATAAATATATTTAGTGATGAGTTCATAAATCAAATCGGTTTGGGAAACTCTGAGAGTTGGAGTACTATTTTCTAGGTATAAAACTTTTTCTTCTAGGTCAAAACATTTGTTCTGAGTTTTCAATAATTTCAAAGTCTCTTCGTTTATTTGCCCTGTGACTTTTAGTCCAAATGCGTACTGGTATTTTCCAATATAAAATTTATTTTGGCTATCGTTATAACCAGTAATTTTAATTTTAGGAAAAAAAGTTTGTTTAAAATATTTTTG
>CAYMOA010000013.1:0-1915 GCA_964391935.1 uncultured Candidatus Saccharibacteria bacterium
TTATTTATTTTCTTTTAGAGTCAAGATCATCTTCTCGTCTTTTGCATCAAATGTTGAGATGAAGCAGTGACAGATTTTACCAAGAGAAAGAGCTTTTTTCATATTCTCTTCTGTACCAAATTCTGATACGTGGAGAAGTCCAGAAACACCTTCTTCTACTGATACAAGAGCACCGTGCTTGTTAAATCTGATAACAACTCCACTTACTTTGTCACCTTTTTTATAACGCTCACCAGCAGACGCCCATGGGTTGTTAGTAAGAGCTTTGATAGAAAGAGATATTTTACCATCTTTGATTTCTATAACTTTAGCTTTGATTTTCTCACCGATTTTGAAAATTGTTTTTGGATTTTCAATTAGTGACCATGAGATCTCTGAGATGTGAACTAGACCTTCTACTTTGTCTTCTAGTTTTACGAAGATACCAAACTCTACAACACCTGACACTGTACCTGTAACTTCATCACCAACTTGGTATTTTTGTGAAGGAGCTTTAGCGCCAGTATATGAACTTGTTGATGAACCAGTTTGTGTCCCACCTTTTTCGGTAAAGATAAGTTTACCTTCTTTTGGTGAAGCAGCGATGATCATCACGTCAAGTTTTTTACCAACTAGTTTTTTAAGTTCTTTTGTGATTTTATCTTTATCACCGTCATCTACCTTTGGATAATTCTCTTTTGAAAGTTGAGAAGAGGGAAGGAATCCTTGTAGACCATTCCACTCGATGATAAGTCCACCACGGTTAGCTTCTTTGATAGGTAGAGAAAGAATTTGTTTTGTTTTTACAGCTTCTTCTGCATCAGCCCAAACAAGTGCTTGGCGAGCTTCTTTTAATGAAAGTTCGATATAACCTTTTTCATTTTCTAACTCAACGATCTTTGCCGTTACTGAGTCACCGATATTTAGTTTTTTGATAACATCTTTTGCTTGTACGAATTCGTAACCATAGATGATACCAGTTCCATATGGAGCCACATCAACGTAAACTGCAGACTTGTCAGTAGCGAGCACCTTACCTTCTACTACATCGTCGAGTTTAAGTTGTTTTGCATCAGCAGTTAAAGTATCCATTACTGGGTTTACTTTGATTTCTACTGGTTCTATATATTTATTTGATTTTGCCATAATTATTTATAAATAAATTTTAATAAAAAATTGCCTTGAATAATCTTGGCAAGTAACTCAAGTTTCTTACAATTATTTTCGCACCTTTGTAAGGGATTAGCTTGTTTACCTCCTAATAATTTATCTCATTTATTATACTACATATTATATCACAGCTAATTTTTTTGTAAAGTTATAAATATACCCAAATCTGATGTATAATAGCAATATTATGATAGCTACATACCACGGAGGAGTTTTCTTAAAATTACAAACAGGTGACACTACAATCGCCATTAATCCTATTTCAAAAGATTCTGGAAAAAAAGTTACAAGATTTGGATCGGATATTTGTTTGGTCTCTACCAATCTTGATTTAACAAATGGGACCGACCAAGTTGAGAATGCTGGTAAAGTTCCTTTTGTAATTTCTGGCCCAGGAGAATATGAGGTAAAGGGGATAAATTTTAAAGGAGTAGAATCAAAGTTCAAATGGACTGAGAAAGGTGAGAAAGAAGTCAAAGAAAAAGTAAATACAAGTTATATTTTTACTTTTGATAATCTTAAAATCTGTGTGTTAGGAGTTTTGTCGGAAAAACTTTCTGCTGAGGCCCGCGATGCAATATCTAGTTGTGATGTTTTAATCCTTCCTGTTTTAGAAGGTCGTGATGGAGAGAATAAGTTTTTATCAGCACATGATGCAGTTGTAGTTGCAAACAATTTAGAACCAAAAATAATTATCCCAGTTGGTTATGATGATAAAACTTTGCCGATATTTTTAAAAGAAGCGGGCGCGGTAGGTTTGCAAGCG
>CAYMOA010000013.1:2015-17124 GCA_964391935.1 uncultured Candidatus Saccharibacteria bacterium
TGATAAAACTTTGCCGATATTTTTAAAAGAAGCGGGCGCGGTAGGTTTGCAAGCGGTTGAAAAATTAACTATCAAGAAAAAAGATCTTGATGGAAAAGAAGGGGAAGTTATTACTTTACAAGAGATTTAAAAGAAGTCCAAAATCCTCCCAACCTCCTTAAAAGGAGGGGCCCCACTCGTACCTATGTTGAAATATCTAAGTTACAACTCAAAACTGAAAAGTTTTTCAAAAGAGCTTAGAAAGAATTCAACTATTGCAGAGATGGAAATGTGGAATTTTTTGAGAGAGAATTACAAAGAGTTTAAATTTAAAAGACAGAAACCAATAGGTAACTTTATTGTTGATTTCTATTCTAAATCACTAAGTTTAGTTATCGAGATAGACGGAGATATCCATTTACTTCAAAAAGAGAAAGATGTAGAACGAGATAGAATCTTGCTGTATGAATTTAAATTACAAACTCTGAGATTTACCAATGAAGAAGTTTTGAAATATAAAGATCATTTGAAAGTTACTATTGATGGGATCATGCACTTGAAAGCCCCCTTTTAAGGGGGTTGGGGGATTTTTGTTCTCTGTTATACTTAAACAATGACTAATTTTGAAGAAAAATTTAATAAGTGGCGAGAAAGGATGAATCAGAAATCAGAAAAAGAAAAACATAATTATGCATTATCAGTTGCGTTTTTTTTCACTGCACTCATTACTTTTTTTGTTGTCTCCAATTGGTATTTTATAATTTCCGGAAATAGCTTTAATAGTTCTTTGTTTACCGATATCGAGCAAATGTATGCCGAGCAAAAAGAAAAGTTTGGTACTGATTTACAAAGTATAAGTCAACAAAAAGACGAGATCCTGGACTTAGTAAAAAATAGCCCAGGAATATCCGAATAAAACAATACTTTTATTGTATTGTACAGGGTGCGGTTTTGTACAAAAAATGGTATAATATTTTGGTAAAAATACTTATATAATATGGCTAAAAAAGACGATAAAAGTGGACCAAAATTAGACTTGGGTGGACAAGGTGCAAGAGAGGAAAATGGTGGGATTATCCCTCGTGGGATCATCGAAGAAATGAAGGAAAGTTACCTAGACTATGCCATGAGTGTTATCGCTTCGCGTGCGCTTCCAGATGTTCGTGATGGTTTAAAACCAGTACACAGAAGAATCTTATTTTCGATGTACCAAAATGGTTTAACACCAACTGCAAAATTTAGAAAATCAGCAACTGTAGTCGGAGATGTGTTGGGTAACTATCACCCACACGGAGACTCATCAGTTTATGAGGCCATGGTAAAACTTACACAAGACTTTTCTACTCGCTACCCACTTGTAGCTGGACAAGGTAACTTTGGTTCACTCGACGGAGACGGTGCTGCAGCCTACCGTTATACAGAGGCTAAGATGGCCAAGATAACCGTTGAGCTTTTAAAAGATATTGAAAAAGAAACTGTTGACTTTAACCCCAACTTTGACGGTACAAAAAAAGAACCGTCAGTTCTACCGACACGTGTACCATCTCTTTTACTAAACGGAACACTAGGTATTGCTGTTGGTATGGCAACGAATATCCCACCACATAACCTCGGTGAACTGATCGATGCTACTACTCATTTGATTGATAATGAGGATGCAACAACAGAGGACCTTTGTGAATTTGTAAAAGGACCAGACTTCCCAACAGGAGGAATAATCTATAACAAAGCTGACATACGTCACGCGTACGCAACAGGTCGTGGTGGAATAGTGACTCGTGGTGTTGCAGAGATTGTAGAAAACAAAGCTGAGCAATTTCAAATAATCATAACCGAAATCCCGTACAGAGTGATCAAGGCTGATCTCATTACCAATATCGCTGAACTAGTTCAAGAAAAGAAATTAGAAGGTATCAAAGGTCTGCGTGATGAGTCAACCAAAGACGTGCGTATTGTTATTGATTTAAAAAATGGAGCTCACCCACAAAAAGTTCTCAACTTTTTATACAAACATACCGAGTTAGAAAAAGCATTTCACTTTAACGTTGTTGCTCTGGTTGACGGAGTACCCCAAACTCTTTCTTTGAAAGATTGTTTAGCAGAGTTCGTTAAACACCGACAAGAAGTTGTAAGAAGAAGAAGTGAATACGATTTGCGAAAAGCAAAAGAACGTGAGCATATTTTACTCGGTCTTAAAAAAGCACTGGACCATATCGACGAAGTTATCAAAACTATCCGTGCGTCAAAAGATGTTACTGAGGCTCATAAAAATTTGATGGCCAAGTTCAAATTCTCAACTTTACAAACAACAGCGATTTTGGAAATGAGACTACAAAGACTGGCAAACCTAGAACGTAAAAAAGTAGAAGACGAGTTAGACGAAGTGCAAAAGTTCATCGCTTACTTAGAAGACCTTCTTTCTTCTGTAAAGAAAATGTTAAAAGTTGTAAAGAAAGAACTAGAAGAAGTAAAAGAAGCCTACAATGACAAGCGCAGAACAAAAGTAGTTGCTGGTGCTGTAGGAGTAATGAGTGATGAAGACTTGATACCAGACGAGGAAACAGTCTTGGTTTACACCAAAGGTGGTTATGTAAAACGTACTGACCCAGGGGAATATAGAATGCAAAAACGTGGTGGAGTAGGCTCTATGGATGTAGAAGTAAAAGAAGAAGACTTCGTTACACATCTTCTATCCGCAACAACTCACAATGATTTATTATTCTTTACTGATCGAGGACGTGCGTATCAAATAAAAATGTTTGATATCCCAGAAGGAAAGCGTGCGACACGTGGCAAGTCAATTCAAAACTTTATCCAACTAAGTGATAATGAAAAAATAACTAGTATCCTAGCTATGCCAAAAGATGTGAAAAATGCTCACAAACATAGTATGTACCTAGTTACTAAACTTGGTCAAGCCAAGCGTGTAGCTATGGACTCATTTACTGATGTTCGCCGTTCTGGAATACTTGCAATTGGTCTCGATGCGGGTGATGAGTTGTTATCTGCAAACTTTGTAGAGGAGGGAGACTCAATTATTCTTACGAGTCGTGAGGGACAATCTATTCGTTTTGACCAAGATGATATCCGTGTGATGGGTCGCGCTGCAGGAGGTGTGCGTGCTATGAACCTCGACAAATCAGACCGTCTTGTGTCTGCCGATGTGATAAAGAAAAATGCTAAAGATGCCGAGATACTTGTCTTAACTGCCAATGGTTATGGTAAGAAAACTCCACAAGATGAGTATAAGATTCAAAACAGAGGTGGTAGTGGAATAAAATGTGTAAAGGTAACCGACAAAACTGGTGAACTCATCTGTGCCAAAGTTGTGACTCCAGAAATTGCAGAGTTGATAGCCATGAGTAAGAAGTCGCAAGTAATTAAAATAGATGCTTCTACTGTACCATCTCTCGGTCGTGATACACAAGGTGTTCGTATCATGAAGCCTCGCGACGGCGACTCACTTGCAAGTTTGACTTTATTGTAAAATATGGAACCAGGACCGGGTAAACCAAATGAAAAAATAGAGAGTTTGATGAATGGAATAATTGGTTTTTTATTAAGTAAAAAAATAGATCTTGGATTTGAAGATGTGAAGTATTATGAGCGTTCGATTGGTAGATTTACTCCAAAAAATAGAGCAGTACAAATATTTTTTAAGGATCCAATATTTGGAGAAGTTAAAGTTTCAGTATTTATGAAACTTGAAGGTAGCGAGGATGAGTTAATTTTCTCAGAAATGACAACTTTACCTAGTGAAGCTCGAAAGAATATCAATAGATATGGACAAAGATCGATAGAAGCAATTTTAAAATTTCTTAAAACTAAAAAAAATGAATTCAAATTTGTGAGGGCAACTCAAGTAAGCACGTCAGGTGGCTTTTGGGGTAAGTGTGGTTTCTTTCCTTTAAACAACGTAACAAAAGATTTTGAACTTGATTGGAGTAAAGTTGAAGAGTAAATTTGGTTAAATTTGTGGTAAAATGTAGGAATGATATTAATTGGCTTACAAAATGCGGAAAATACCCTAAAGGATAAGTGTTCCCTTAAATATGATAAAACTAGGCACAATGCGGGTGCGATAGTTTTAAAATATTTGGTTGAGAAAAATGGAGGAGAGTTTTCACTCGACAAATATACCAATAGCTTTAAATCAAGTTTTGGTTTTGGAGAAAAAAGTTTCCAAGTTTTTTTGCCCAACACTTTTATGAACCTATCGGGTGAAAGTGTTTTGAAAATTTTAAAGAATTTAGAAATAAAAAAAGGAAGTGAAAAAGAAAAGGTGTATGTATTTTTTGATGATGCAACCATCCCGGTTGGTGGAGTTAAAATGTCAGTAGGTGAGGGTGCGAGTTCCCACAATGGTATTAAAAGTATTGTGGAAGCTTTTGAAAGTATGGGTCTCACAAAAGATGATTTTACCAGAGTTCGCATCGGTGTAGGGAAAGTTATCAAAGATGAAAGTGGTCGAGAGAGACTTTATGAACCAGGCCCAGAAAAAATGTCAGATTTTGTGTTGGGAAATTTAAATCAATTAGAAATTGTACAGATCCAAGGTCTGGGGGAAAAAATAATTTCTGAGATAGTAAAATAGTTTTCCACATTTACGTAATGTAAATCCAAACAAATTTATGTATATACTAAAATATCCCTGTAGGATAAATTAAAACTAAATATAATATATAATATGACTAAATTAGAGAAATTTGGCAGAAGAATAGCTAAAAGAATAGCTAAACTCGTTGGACCTGAGGAAAAAGGCTTAAGAACATCTCGGTCAGCGATGCAAGACTTGCGTAATAGAAGGGAAACACTAGAAAAAAGGTTGGGCAGAAAATTACTTACCGTTCTTACGCCTTCAGAGTGGACCGATAGTATGAATGAAGACCAGGCTGAACTTGATCAAATTAAGGGTATTTTGAGAAAAGTTCAATATAGGACTACTAACATAGATGGAATAAATATGGTAAAAAAATGGCGTGAAAAAAAAACAAAGACCAAGTAGAAGGAGGAAATGATTTTAAATAGTTTTAATCTCGTCGAGGATAATTGCTTTGTTACCATAGCTTTTAGCTTCTGTTCCATCATCACGCACTTTTTTTTCCTCTATTTTTTCTTTTCCATCTGCTGATCTATTTTCGTCTTTATTTTTCAAACTTACTTTGCCTCTAAAAAGTAGTGGGGTATCTTTTATGATTTTATCTTTAAAAAGTTCATAAGCTTTTGGGAAAACCACTACTTCTATCTCATCATCCAGGTCAGCGACTTGGATAAATGCCATCTTGTCCTTTTTTTTGGTGAGCATCATTTTAACATTGGTTACTATACCCGCGAAGTCGACACTCGTACCATCTTTTATTTCTTTATTTATTTTAGAAATATTTATTTGTCTTTGTTTGAGAATTTCTCGCCAAGGGTCAAGTGGGTGTCCAGATAAATAGAGTCCAAGGAGTTCACGCTCATTTTTTAAAATTTCTTTTCTGGTTAACGGGTCTACTTTTTTTAATTTGAGATCGGATACGTCTTCCATCTCACCAAACAAAGACATCTCACCAGCATGGGTATCATGGATTTGCATTTGAAATGACAAGATATCTTCTATGTTTAAAAACATTTGCGATCTGTCACCATCATTCTTTGTAAAGTCGTCAAAAGCACCAGAGTTTATGAGGGCTTCCAAAGATTTTTTATTTGTAGTTTTTTTATCAACTCTTTTGATAAAGTCAGAAAGATTTTTATACTTTCCATTTTCATGACGAACTTTTACTATTTCTTCTACCGCATTACTTCCTAGGTTTTTAATTGTGTTTAAACCAAAAACAATAGTGTCGGGAGCTCCTTTAATAATCGTAAAATGATCCTCAGAATAATTTACATTTGGTGGAGAAATTTTTATTCCCAATCTTTTACATTCCTTAACTGACACGGCAACTTTATCTACTTCACCTTCCTCACTGTGCAGTACAGCTGTCATATATTCTGTAGGGTAATTGGCTTTTAAATAAGCAGTAACATAGGCTACGCGCCCATAGGAAACAGAGTGAGCTTTGTTAAACCCGTACGCTGCGAATGGCTCGATCCAAGTCCAGAGCTCAGTGGCTTTTTTCTTTTCCCAACCAGAGTGAGTCACACACCCATTGATAAATTGTTCTTTTTGTTTTGCCATTTCTTCTGGGATTTTTTTACCAACGGCTTTACGAAATTTATCAACCTCACCCCAAGTATAACCGGCGAGTTTGTGGGCCATCATGAGTAGGTCATCTTGGTAAACGAGAATGCCGTAAGTTTTTTCGAGAATTGGGCGAAGTGCGTCGTCCAAGTATGAAATTATTTCTGGATTATTTTTTCTTTTAATATATTCTGGGATAAATTGTAAAGGCCCAGGACGATAAAGTGCCACCATCGCATTGATATCATTAACACTTGTCGGTGCTAGCTCCATTAAAAATTTTGTCATACCTGTTCCGTTTAGTTGAAAAGTGTCAGTAGTTTCCCCACGAGTCAGCATCTCAAAAGTTTTTTTATCCTTCATATCAATAGTGTCATAGTCGAGGAGGACTCCATAATTTTTCTCAATCATTTTTATTGCATCAGCTATAATCGCCAAGTTACCAAGTCCAAGAAAATCAAATTTTAAAAGACCGGCGTCCTCAACACTGTACATATCATATTGAGAAATAATTTTACCTTCACCTTTTGGGTCAAATTGTATGGGAGTAAAATCATTGAGATCAGATGGGGAAATAAGGACACCGGCAGCGTGTACACCAATATGTCGTACATTTCCTTCTATTCTCTTGGCCATGTCTACAATTTCTTTGGTCTCACGGTTTTCATCATAATCATGTTTAAAATCAGGCTCGTCAGTGAGTGCACGCTCGAGAGTCATGGGGAAACCTTGTGAACCCATAGGGATGAGTTTAGATATCCTGTCACCGACCATGTATGGGTAACCCATAGATCTGGCAACATCACGCACAGCCGCGCGTGCCGCCATGGTTCCAAAAGTTCCGATCTGCGCTATTTTATCTACACCATATTTTTCTTTTACATATTCCACCATTTCTTCTCGACGATTATCAGCATAGTCCATATCGATATCTGGTGCACTGGGTCGGTCAGGGTTTAGGAATCTTTCAAAAGGTATTTCGAATTCTAGTGGGTCAATATTTGTGATACCAGAAAGATAAGTTACGAGAGAGCCAGAAACCGATCCACGGATATTTGTTAAAATGTTTCTTTCTTTTGCAGCGCGTAAAAGGTCAGCCACACAAAGAAAATAATTTGCATAACCTTTCATCTTTATTACATCCAACTCATAGTTCACACGTTTTAAAGTTACTTCATTTTGTTCCATTTTTCTGCGATCAAATCCTGCAAAGGTTATCTCTCGCAAATAATCATCAGGATTTTTATTGTCAGGAATTTCTATTTTTGGGAAAACCCAGTTTCCTAGAATAATTTCCATATTACAAGCATCAGATATTTTTTGAGTATTTTCAATTGCTTCGGGGATATCAGCGAAATATTTTTCTATTTCTTGTGGTGTATGAAAAGAAAAATTTCCATTTTTAAAAATTCGGTTAAATTTTTCTTTTCCATCTATTTCGTTAGAAATTCCCATCAAAACTTTTTGGGCCGCACGGTCACCGAGGTTTAAATAGTGTGAGTTGGAAGTTGCAACAATTGGGATATTTAGTTTTTTAGAAAGATTAATAGAGTGATCACGAACTTTTTTTCCTTCGTCTGTATCACCAATTCCAACTTCTATGAAAAAATTATTCTCACCCAACATTTCTTTTAGATTCAATAAATAATTCTCAGCTTGCTCCAAGTCGTCATTTCGCAGTTTTTCCCAGAGATAACTTTCGGTGAGGCCGGATAAACAAATCAATCCTTCCTTATATTTCGCTAATTCAACTAGATCAATACAAGGTAAGAGTTTTCCTTTGGGTAAAATATGTGCGTGAGAAACCAGTTTGATCAAATTTTTATATCCCGTTTGATCTTTACAAAGTAAAACCAATTTAAAAATTCTATTTGTAGTTGAGTTTATTTCCTCATGCATACTTTTTTCAGCAACAGATACTTCTACACCTATAATACTTTTTATCCCAGCATATTTGCACTCTTTTTGAAATTCGATAGCGCCATACAAATTATTATTATCAGTTAGGGCTAAACTTTTATAACCGAGAGTTTTTGCTTTTTCTACCAAGTCGCCGATCTGAGGAACGGCTTCTAGGAGGGTATAGTGTGAGTGAGTGTGTAAATGAGTAAAATTATTTTCCGACATATTTATTTAAGTATACCAAAATTCTCCACTTTTCTGCTCTTGACACTAATATATATATATATATATATACTTTTTGTATTAGTAAAAAATAAATTTTAAATAAATATGAAAATGCCCAAAGGTATGTTTGGAGAATCTGTACGTCCAAAAAGAACAAAAGAAAATCAAAAGAAAGTCGGAGAACTTGTTTCTGAGTATGGAAGAAACGCAAAACATCAGAGATCTCTTCCGCCTGGTGTAATTAATAATAGAGCTTTTATGAGAAATAGAGTTCAAATACCTCAAGAGTTGGGTGAATTAGGATACAGGAGAAAACCAGGTGTAACAGATTATGTTAGAAGTGCAGGGAAAACTATAAGAGAAGCAGCAAAAAAGAAAATTTCTGGAAAGCAATAAAATTGTTCACTATTTTATCCGATTCTAGAAAGTGCGAGCAGTAACACCCGTCCGCACTTTCTTTTTTATTTTATTAGGAATATAATTTAACCATGGGAATATATATAGAGGAACGCTCAATGTGGAATGAGTATGAATTTGAAAAAAAATTTGAAAGGACCTTCTCTGAAATTAAATCAGATATCGAGTCAGGGAAATTTCAAGAGAATAAGGTTGAAATAGTTGTAGACCCTGACGGTTCCTTTATTGTTTTAACTATACAAGCCTTAATGAGATTTTCCTCTGCTAAAGACATTTTAAAACATTATAAAGACTCTGTAGTTGAAGTACTCAGAGAACATAGGGCAGAGTTAGAACTAGATAAAGAAGACGGTAAGATACCTAGTTATCATTTGATAAATTAGATCTCAACTATTTTATAATCACTCGGTGCATTTCTAACCCAGGTTTCTATTTCTGACATATTGAGCAATCCTTTTTGCGCACCTATTTGTTGAACCACCGACATGCTATTTATAGGTGCATAACGTATAGCTTCTAATGGAGTTTTTCCCAGAGCTATCATGGCTGTGAGAGTACTCGCAAAAGCATCACCTGCACCAGTTCTCTCAAATGGTGCTTTTGGGTCGGGATAGGTTGGCATAAAATAATTTTTATTTTGATACCTGATATACGCACCGTTGGGTCCATCAGTAATACACACAATTTGTGGACCTAATTTCTGTACATTTTCCAAAAGTTTTTGAATCTCAGTTTCTTTGGAGTTTAAAATATATTGAGCTTCTTCTTTGTTAACTATAAAAAGATAACACATGGTATAAAGTGGTTTGAGAGCGTCTACTCCTAGCTTCATTTGAAAAGTTCCTGGTTGAAAAACTAATTTTACATTTCTATTTTTTTTCAACCAAGCTATTATTTCATTATGGTAAAAAAGTGAGTCAGCAGGTAGGGAAGAAAGGTACAAAAATTTTGGTGGTATTCCCGCAGGTGCAAATTTATTTTCTTCCAATTTTTTTGGATAAGTATTGTGTTTTACAAGAATAGTTCTTTCGGGTGGGTACCACAAAACATAATGATAATTGGTGGGGATATTTTTATGCAAATTTACAGATGTGGTGTCCACTTTGTTTTCTCTAAAATTATCAAGACAAAGTTTACCATTTTCATCATCACCAAGTTCTGTAGCGATAGCCGCACTCAACCCCAGTCGGGCGATAGAAACAGCTGCATTGGCTGAGTTGCCTACACCAGCACAAACAGTAGCTGACTCATAAGGGATTTTGGCTCCAAAAGGTAAAGTTATGGTACAGTCAGAATTATTTATATTGCAATGAACTTCTGCTTTTTCAAGTTTTATAAATGGCTCGACAACTGTGTCGCCGATACATAATATATCAACTTGATTTTTTTGATTTTCTTCTGTCATATTTTGGAGTATACTATAAGAAATGAAAAATTTAAGACAAATAATTAATGAGAATTTGGAGCGAGGGACTGCGGTTGGGCATTTTAATTTTTCTACTTTTGATGTTGCTCAGGCAATAGTGAATGCAGCAAAAAGTTTAAATGTTCCAGTAATCCTAGGGCTTTCAGAAGGGGAACGAGATTTTGTGGGTTTTACTGAGGCAGTAGCCTGGGTTAAAAGTGAAAATCAGGATCTGGAGAATCTAAGAAATAAATATACAGAAGAAAATAATCAAGAAGAATTAAATAAAATAAATAATGTCAAAATATTTTTGAATGCTGACCATACATATTCTTTTTTACGTGTAGCAGAAGCGGTCGAGGCGGGGTTTGACATGGTGATCTTTGATGATGCGGGAGGAGATTTAGAAAAAAATATTGTAGAAGCGAAAAAGTGTCGAGATTTTATTGATGAGTACAATAAGAAATATGGAAAAGATATTTTACTCGAAGCTGAGCTCGGCTATATTGGTAAATCTTCTAAAGTTTTAACAGAACTTCCAGATGGTTTGCAAAAAACTTCTCCCGAGATTGCAAAAAAGTTTGTTGATGAGGTAAAACCGGATTTATTAGCTCCTGCTGTGGGCAATGTTCACGGTATGCTCAAAGATGTTCCAGACCCTAACCTTGATGAGAAACTTTGTGGTGAGATTTTCCAAACTGTAAATATCCCGCTGGTTTTGCACGGAGCAAGTGGAAATAGTAAAGAAGATATACAGTCTTGTATTAAAAATGGTGTTGCAGTAGTCCATGTGAACACAGAGATCCGTGTAGCATATAAAGAAGCTCTTAAAAAATATACAAGTGAAAGTGAAGAGGTAGCACCATATAAATATATGAAAGAAGTGGAAGAGGCGGTACAAAAAGTGGTAGAAGAGAAATTAAAATTTTTTGGTTTCGTAGAATAAAATATGAAAAAGTTATATAAATCACAAAACGATAGGGTAATGTTTGGGGTCTTGGGTGGGCTCAGTGAGTATTTTGAGGTTGACCCATTAGTAGTCAGATTGTTTTTTCTCTTCTTTATTTTGATAACTGGATTTTTCCCAGGTGTAGTTTTTTATTTTATCGCTGCTTTATTGGTCCCTGAAAAGTTTTCTGATCATAGAAAAAATGTTGACAACCAGGCTGAGTAAGTTTAGAAATCAGGAATATGAAAATAATTGTTGCAATACATGGAAAGCCGAAAGACAAAAGAATTCTAGAAATAATGGAAGAGTACAAAACAAAAATTTCTAGATATCAAAAAATTGATTTTGAATTTTTGACCCCAACTAACCTCCCCTTGGAAAGGGGAGGAACAGTGCAAAAAGTGCTAAATAAATATTCTGGGAAAAAAGTATATTTTTTAGACGAAGATGGCAAGGAATATACCAGTCAGAAATTTGCAGAGAATTATGAAAAAGATTTAAATGATGGAGAAAAGGAGGTTGTATTTGTAATTGGACCAGCAGAAGGTTTTGGTATTTTGCCGGCTAACCTAAACTCTATTTCACTGTCTAAATTTGCAATGCAACATGACATTGCTGCCCTCGTCTTGATAGAGCAGATCTATAGAGCTATTTCTATTAAAAATAACTTACCTTATCATAAAGTATAATTTTTTGGTATAATTAGGGAAAATAAAAATATGACAAATTCAAAAAATACAGAAGATGTTTTTGCTTGGGCAAAAATGACAGAAGAGGAGATAAAGGGAATTACTGGAAAAATAAAAGATAAATTAAAAGATTTTAAAAATGAAGTTATTAAAATAAATAAAGAAGATTTAAATTTTGAAAATTATATCCACCGAAGTGAAGTTTTGAGTGCTGAGGTCGGGAGACTTGCTGGAGTTCTCTTTGGCTATACCAATTTGCATACTGATGAGAAAATCCAAAATATTGGAAGAAAAGTAGAATTAGAAATCTCGAAAATGTTAAGTGAGTTTGCTTATGACGAAGAAATTTATAAACAATTTATAAATTATTACACAAGTAATTATAAAAAAGAGAAAAAGAATTTAACTATTGAGCAAGTAAAAATTGTAGAGGACACAAATAAAGGTTATAAAAAAATGGGGATGCATCTGGATAAAAAAACTAAAAAGCGTTTATTGGACATCGGGAATAAAATAAGTAAACTCGCTCAGGACTTTGATGTATTATGTGTTAAAAATTATCAAAAAGGTTTGTGGTTTAAAAAAGATGAGCTTGCAGGTGTACCAGAGGAAAATTTTAAAAGTTTTAAATTTGACGAAAAAAGCAAAAAATATTTTGTGAATTGTAGTGGACGTGATGACTTAGGTACGGATTATCCAATAATAAAAAAATATTGTACAGTACTCGCAACCAGAGAAAAAGCGACCAAATATAATGAGGAAGGGGTTGGAGATAAAAATACCAAGAAACTCGCAGAAATATTGAAGTTGCGTAGTGAAATAATTAAAATTTTAGGTTTTAAAACTTGGGGAGAATACTCAATGGACGAGGAGATGATGAACAAACCAGAAGAAGTGAAAAAGTTTTTAGAGGACCTAATAGGGAAACTTACTCCAAGTTATTTAAAAACCAATCAAAGAATAGAAAAAATACTTAAAGAAAAAAAAGAAAAGCTATCAACATCAAGTTATGCTTTTGGCGAAAATCTTTTACGTGTTAATGATTTACCTGTAAAAGAAGAAGAATATAAATCATATTTTGAACTAGAAAATGTTTTAAATGTACTGTTTAAAACCTGGGAAAATTTATTTGATATCCAAGTTAAGAAGATCGATAATAAAATATTTCACGAAGATACGACATCTTATGAGTTTATTGACAAAAAAACTAACACCCTTTTGGGTCACGGTGTTTTTGATTTACATCCGAGAAAGTGGAAATATGGTCACGCCTGTGTTGCAGATATTTTTAAAAAATACAAAGATATGGATGGGGCAGAGCAACCCGGGTTTACTTTTATGATTTGTAATTTTAAAAAATCTCTTTCTGGACCTACTTTTATTTCACTTTCTGATATGAATACTTTGTATCATGAGGCGGGGCATATGTTGCATATGATAATGATGAAAAATAATTATGTTAGCACAGGAAATACTTCTCGAGACTTTGTAGAGATCCCGTCACAGTTCCATGAAAATTTTGTTTTAGATAGAAAATTTGTAGAGGAAAATTTTAAACATTTTGAAACCGGACAAAAAATGCCAAAAAAATTATTAGAGAATATTTCCGGATTTTCCAAGAAAGGTGGTACAAAAAGCTGGGTTAGAACATCTATGGCTGCATTATTTGATCAAGAAATTCACAATAAAAACATTTTAAAATTTGCTAATAATTTTAAACAAATAGATATATTGTTTAATAAAATGTGGAATCAAAAGTTGAAAATTCCTTGTACTAAGACCCAATCTTTCCCATCTATGTGGGGACACTTGGTGGGCGGTTATGATGCGAAGTACTATTCTTATGTTATTTCTAAAGTTTATGCACAGGACGTGTGGGCTGAGTTTGCAAAGGGTGGAGTTAAAAAAGGAAAGATGTCAGAAAAATATAAAAAAATGTTAGAAGCTGCCGGGACAAAAAATGAAAAAGAAATTGTCAAAGATTTCCTCGGTCGCAAAGTTTCCCTCAAACCATTTTTGGAAATTTTAAAAGATTAAATTTTTAAGTTATAATGTTTTTATGGAAAATATTTTAAATTTGCAATTCCTTTTTATTTCTCTAGCAATATTGTTGATGCTTGTATCTTATTATCCATATTTAAAAGATATTCTATCTAAAAAGACTAAACCCCATATTTTTACTTGGGTAATTTGGCTGATCACACAAGGTGTAGCCTCTTTTGCAGCTCTCAGTGGTGGGAGTATTTATTCTAGTATTGGTTTGTTTGCGGGAACCTTTATGGTTTTAATAATTGTTTTATTGTCGTTGAAATATGGAACTAAAGACATTAGAAAAATTGATATCATTACTCTATTCGCTGCATTTGTGGCAATATATTTATGGTTGGGTTTAGAAAACTTACTATTGTCCGTTGTATTCGTAAGTATTATTGATGGGTTGGGGTATATTCCTAGTTTTAGAAAAACTTTTGCTGATCCTAGCTCAGAAACTTTGAGTTTTTGGGTTTTAATATCACTTTCTACCTTACTTACTCTACTTGCAAATACTGAGTTTAACTTGCTCACTTCTCTTTACTTGAGTGTATTATTAATTTCCAATCTTGTTATGTCCTCGATAATTTTTTATAAAAAAATATAGTATACTCAAAAAATGTTGAGTGAGAATGAAATAAATTATTTGCAAGACAAAGCGCGAGAGGTGCGTATTTCTATTATCGAGATGTTAACTCTCGCGGGCAGTGGTCATACAGCCGGGCCACTTGGCATGACAGATATTTTTGTAACTCTGTACGGAAAAGTTTTAAAACATGACTCACAAAACCCAGCCTGGCCCGAGCGTGACAGACTGATTTTGAGCAATGGGCACATTTGTCCAGTTCTCTATTCCACGATGGCCCACTTTGGTTATTTCCCAATTTCCGAATTAAAAACTTTAAGAAAATTTGGAAGTAGTCTGCAAGGTCACCCACATCGAGAGTTTTTGCCAATGTTAGAAAATTCTTCTGGCCCCCTTGGTTCTGGGCTTTCACAGACAATTGGAATGTGTTTGGCGGATAGATTAAGTAAAGACCCAGAGGAAATATTAGATCGCAGGGATAAGGCACTTGGTTCATCTGCCCGAAGAGATAATATTTCTTCTGGGTCAAGTAGTAAATATTTTTATTGTCTCATGGGGGACGGCGAACTTGACGAGGGACAAAATTGGGAAGCTTTTATGTTGGCTGGGAAAAATAAACTCGGTAACTTGGTATGTATTATTGATAGGAATAATATACAAATAGATGGGAACACTGAGGATGTTATGCCTCTCGAGCCACTCGACAAAAAGTTAGAAGCTTTTAATTTTCATGTGCAAGAAATAAATGGACACAATA
>CAYMOA010000014.1:0-311 GCA_964391935.1 uncultured Candidatus Saccharibacteria bacterium
AATAGAATTTATTTTGACTCGGCGTCAGCGGTGCCGGTTTTAGATATTGCAAAAAAAAGTTTTTTAGACACACTAGAAAAATCTTTTGCCAATGCTTCTTCTATTCATTTTGAAGGTGAAAAGACAAAAACAATATTGTACGAGGCTAGAAAAAAGGTAGCCAAGTTTTTAAAAGCTAGGCCAGGAGAAATTTATTTTTGTTCCTCAACTACTGAGGCAAATAATTTGTTTATTAAAGGAGTAGTGCTAGCGGGGGGGGGGGGGGGGGGGGGGGGGGGCGGCCCCGGCGCAAAAAAAAAAAAAAAAATGAT
>CAYMOA010000014.1:321-1905 GCA_964391935.1 uncultured Candidatus Saccharibacteria bacterium
TTTTGACCAACAAAACCTCTCCAAAATATTTTTTTTATAAACGCGGGGGGGGGGGGGGGGGGCGCCCCCCCCCCCGCCCCTCACATAATATATTCACAGAGTGATCACTCGGCTATTGTAGAAGTTGTAAGAGATTCTCAAAAACTTGGAGCTTTGATAACTTCTATTATACCCAACAAAATAGGACTACTAAAAATTGATGACATTTTAAAAGAAATAAAAGAAAATACTCGTCTCATTTGTTTTTCTTATGTCAACTCAGAACTTGGGACTATCCAAGAAGTGAGAAAAATTTCGCTGGCTGTACATGAGTTTTGCAAAAAGAATAACTGGCCGAAAGAAAATTGGCCGAAAATTTTTGTGGACGCAACGCAAGCAGTAAAATATGAAAATTTGGATGTCAGCACTTTGCTTGTTGATGGACTAAGTTTCTCTGGAGCAAAGATGGGAAGTGTGTCCGGTTGTGCTGTTTTATATGTGAGGCATGGTGTAAAGTTGGAAACCATTATTTCTGGTGGGGGACAAGAAGAAGGTTTTAGAAGTGGAACAGAGAACTTGCCTGGTATTGTAGCGATGGCTACTGTTTTAGAAGACCTAAAATCACCCCTAGCCCCTCTTTACAAAGAGGGGAACAGTCACAAAGAATATGTTTATTCTTTACGTAACTATTGTATAGAAAAATTGAGAGAAAATTTTACTGAAAAGGAGTTAGAAATTTTTGGTGATACCAAGTTTAAATATAATAAATTTTTCGAGCACTCGGCACCACATATTTTATTAATTTCACTCGTAGATATGTTGGGGGAAGAGACATTGCTTCGACTAGACGCAAAAGGTATTTCCGTTTCTACTGCCTCAGCCTGTTCACTTTTGGAAAACTCTGGCTCAAACTTTTTGAAATCGATAAAGGAACCTGTAAAAGCCAAGGAAACTATTCGTCTTTCGTTTAGTGAAAAAAATACAAAAGAAGAAATAGATTATTTTGTAAAAGTTCTGAGAGAGATTCAAAACAAATTTTTTAAAAAATAGAATAGGGGTCAGACTGTGAAGTCCAAACCCCTATCTCCGTTTTTCACGACTTTGGACAAAGGCGCCAGGTCCTAGCCGTCGAACGGATCGAAAGCGATGTCAGTCGCTCCCATCCAAATCACCTACCTTCCTGTAAAGTTTTTGGATTCTTTAATTATACACTATTCTAAGAAATATATTATAAACCTATACGCCATGATATACTCACAAATATATGTCATACCAAGTAAAAGATTACTCACATTTAAAAGGAATTGGGAAAATATCTGACGAGGCGATGCAGATGCATTTTAAATTGTACGAAGGTTATGTGAAGAATACAAATATTTTATTGGAGAAATTAAAATCACCCCTAACCCCTCTTTACAAAGAGGGGAATAGTGCAATAGAACAAGGAAGTGCAGAATGGAATGAGCTCCACCGACGTTTTGGTTGGGAGTGGAATGGTATGCGGCTACACGAATTATTTTTCGATAGTTTAACTACAGAAAGTGTTACACCACCCCTGACCCCTCCTCAACAAGGAGGGGAAGAAGTGCATGGTGAAATAAAAAA
>CAYMOA010000014.1:2005-16904 GCA_964391935.1 uncultured Candidatus Saccharibacteria bacterium
CACCCCTGACCCCTCCTCAACAAGGAGGGGAAGAAGTGCATGGTGAAATAAAAAACAAAATTGTTGAGAATTTTGGAAGTGTAGATATCTGGAAAAAAGATTTTTTAGCAATGGCAAAAATGCGTGGCATGGGATGGGCGATGTTGGTGCAAGATTTAAAAACTGGAAAACTAATAAATACTTGGGTCAACGAGCATGACGCAGGGATGATGTCTGATGTAAAAATAATTTTAAATATTGACATGTTCGAACACGCATATGTAAAAGATTTTGGAACTGATCGCGCCCCATACCTCGACTCTATTTTCTCTCACATCGACTGGGCAGTGGTGTCCGAGAGATTAATGTGATAAACTTTTTTTATGAATAAAAGTAAGAAAAAAGAAATTACTTTAGAAGGTGTCTCAGAGCAGATTTCTTTATTAAATGAAAAGGTAAGTCAAAATACTGAGCAAATTTCTACTTTAGCAGAAAAAGTTGATAATTTAACAGATACTGTTGATGTTTTAGCTAGAACAATGGTTAAAAAATTTGACGAAGTAGATAAAAAGTTTGAACAAATAGATAAAAGATTCGAACAAATAGATAAAAGATTCGAACAAATTGACCAAAGATTCGAACAAATTGACAAAAGATTTGATGGTTTGGAAACAAAGCTTACCCATCTTATTTCCGAAGTAGAGAATATTAAAGATAGACTGGCTAGTATTGAGGAGTATGTACAAAGCTCAAACACAAAAATAGTTGCTGGGAATGAAGATATTGATTCTCTATACAAAGAAATGTCAACCATGAAAAAAAGAATTCTAGAAATAGAAAATATTCTTAAAAATAAACAAGTTGTAAATGTTTAGCATGTCGCTTGCAAAGTGTGGGCTAGTGTGCTAGAAAGTAATATGTTATAGAAGTATAAGTCTAATAGAATATAGAATATGTCAATGCCACCCCCATTTAATTTATTTTCCCAAAAAGCTCAAATAGCAATCCAAAAGTCGCATGAAGTTGCGTCAGAGAGAGGTATGACTCAGGTATCGAGTATGCATTTGTTATTGGCTCTTTTAACTCAAGATGACTCACCGGTGGTTAATATCTTGGAAATTCTCGAAGCTAACCAACTCGCTATGGTGGACAACATTCTCGACAAATTAGAAGACCATGGTGGGACTGATACTATACAGCCTAATATGCCTCACCAAATGTTCTTGACTGCGGATATGGCAGAGACACTGGACCGATCAATGCATGTTGCAAAAGAAATGAATGACAAAGTTATTTCTGTTGAACATCTTTTGTTATCTTTGGTATTGGCTGGCAAAGAGGCAGCAATATTTTTAAAAGAAAATAAAATAGAAGAGGAAAATTTAAAAAAAGCTATTGCTCAATTTAAAGAAGAAATGTTGGTAGAAGAAAAAGAAGGTGGCAATGCTAATACAAAAAGTAAATCTAAAAATATAGAGAAATTTACTCGAAATCTTACCAGGGAAGCCATGCAGGATAAAATCGATCCGGTTATTGGTCGTGATAAAGAAATTATGCGACTGATGCAAATCCTCTCTCGTCGAACAAAAAATAATCCGATAATCATTGGCGAACCTGGAACAGGTAAAACTGCAGTGGCCGAGGGTTTGGCTCTTCGCATGGCAAAAAATGATGTACCGGACTCATTAAAAGGAAAAGAAGTTGTATCACTTGACCTAGGACTTTTGATTGCGGGTACAAAATATCGAGGAGAATTTGAGGAAAGACTAAAAGGCTTGATGAAAGAAATAGAAACTAGTAATGGAAAAATAATTCTTTTTATTGATGAAATACATACAATTGTAGGGGCAGGGAATAGTGAGGGTGGAGCCGACGCTGCTAACTTATTAAAACCAGCACTTTCACGTGGAGACTTGCGAGCAATCGGTGCCACAACCTTGAATGAATATCAAAAACATATCGAAAAAGACCCAGCGCTGGCAAGACGTTTTCAACCGGTGTATGTTGAGGAACCAAGTCAAGATGATGCAGTCTCAATACTTCGTGGGATAAAAGAAAAATATGAACTTTTCCATGGAGTGAGAATTACCGATGATGCGCTTACCTCTGCAGTGGAGCTTTCTTCAAAATATATTGCATCACGTTTCTTGCCTGACAAAGCCATCGATCTTGTTGACGAAGCAGCCTCATCACTACGTATGACCTTAGAAAATAAGCCAGCTAAATTAGAGGAAGGATATAGAAAAATTACCAGACTAGAAATAGAGAAAACCGCATTGGTAAAAGATTTTGGTTTAGATTTTAAAGAAGATGACACCGAGGAAACTAAACAGAAAAAAATATCTTCAGCTCTGAAATCCAACAAAGATTTGACCAAAAGACTTCAAAAGGTAGAGAGTGAGATACAGGCAGTTAGAGAAGAAATAGACCCGATAGAAAAACAGTGGAAAGGCGAAAAAGAAGCACTAGACGAAATTAGAAAAATAAAAAATGATCTTGATGATTTGAGAAAAGAAAGCGAGCAAGCTGAGGTTATTTCTGATTTGTCAAAAATTGCGGAGATCCGTTATGGAAAAATACCTGAGTTGAGAAATTTGTTGGAACAAAAAATGAACAAGTTGAAAAAAATTCAAAAAAATATTGGACGTGTTTTGAAAGAGGAAGTTACAGGAGAAGATATTGCAAGTGTAGTTGCTCGCTGGACAGGAATACCTGTAGTGAGAATGTTAGAGGACGAGGCAGATAAATTAAAAAGGATGGAGGAATTCCTACACAACCGAGTGATAGGACAAGATGAGGCGGTGAAAAAAGTCTCCCATGCAATACGTCGCAGTCGTGTAGGCATTGGCGACCCGAACAGACCAATAGGTTCATTTATTTTTCTTGGTCCAACCGGAGTTGGAAAAACAGAGTTAACAAAAGCTCTTGCAGAGTTTATGTTCAATGATGAGAAAGCTTTGATCCGAGTTGACATGAGTGAGTATATGGAAAAACATTCTGTATCTAAACTTGTAGGCTCACCGCCAGGTTATGTTGGTTATGATGAGGCCGGTCAATTGACTGAGTCTGTCCGTCATCGCCCGTACTCGGTAATACTTTTTGACGAAGTAGAAAAAGCCCACCCAGAAGTTTTTAATTTGTTGCTACAAGTTTTGGATGAAGGTAAATTAAAAGACTCAAAAGGTCGCTATGTAAACTTCAAGAATTGTATTATTGTACTTACTTCAAACATTGGTTCACAATTCATCTCTAAAATGGAAAGTTTTGGCTTTTCTTCTAAACCAGAAAGTGACTATGGAGATATGAAAGATAAAGTTACCGACTCACTGAAAGATTTCTTCCGACCAGAATTTTTGAACAGACTAGACGAGATAATTGTATTCGATGTTTTGAGTAAATCGATGATACATAAAATTGTGGAAATACAGTTGAAACAACTCGTAGAAAGATTAAAAACAAAAAATGTAGTTTTGAAATATACAGAAAGTGCAGTACAGAAAATCTCCGAACTTGGTTATGACCCACACTATGGTGCACGACCGATAAAAAGAGTTATCCAAAAAGAAGTTCTAAACCCAATAGCACTTGCAATAGTATCTAACATGAATAAAAAAGAGAAGACAGTTATTCTTGATGTTAAAAAAGGTGAATTGACACTTGATACAAAAAGTTTGAAATCTGATTATCAGAAACAATTTGACAAAAAAGTTATCAACAAGTATTAGGAAAGTCAACGTTGCAAAAATAATTTTTTCTAATAGAATAATTAATAGGGCTATTCGCTCAATTAACTTTACAAAATATATTAAGGAGGCTTCAGATAATTATTTTTGCCGCGCGTTAACTCGTACGAATACAAAATAATTTGCGGTCTCCACCTTGGAATCATTCTAAGGTCTATGGTGGATAGCCCTAAAGAGAAAACGACAAATAAAACACGACTTATTAAGTCGTTTTTTCTTTTTAAACGATTAAACCGCGGGGGACCATTTCTGATCCACCCGCGGTCTGCGACCCCTTTCGTGGTCGCTGATGTCAACGATTGGGCGGCGGCTGAGCCTTCGCTCCATAGCCAGTTGTCCAGTCCCTCCTCTTCTTTTCCACGGCAGTTTGCGACGCCTTTCTTCGGGCGGCACGACGTGCCTTGTGGTTGAGTTTCAGGGCCGGAGTATGGTTGGGAGAATTCTTGCCGTTAGCTTTAGCCATAGTATAGTGTCCCCGTATTTGAGTTGACATTTCGCTTAAAAAAGCGATTTGAAAATAATAACACACAATGTGAGTAAAAGCAAATCGTTTTGCACTTTTCCACCTGTGTGTATTTGACTTTGAGTGTTGATAGGAGTATTATAGTCCAATCGTCAACGCCAAACAGGGGGATTCCTAATGGCAAACCGAGACCACCGGCATCGTTGGAATGAAATTTGCCACAAATGCGTGGTGAATCAAGTCCGACCGGCGACGAAGCCCCAATCTCAGGGGGAGCCGAAAACTGAGACGGTGGAGCAGCGTTCTGCTCCCAATTACCGTGCATTTTGCACGGGACGGGGATACGTTTCCCCGTTATACAATTTCGTCCACGTTTAAGTGGACGAGTGAGGGGCATACCTCGTAAAAAATAGCGGAAACACAAGGGGGGGCCGAGCAAGTTGCACGACCCTTCTTTTATTTTGCAAAAATATTTTACAAGTGTGATAAGATAAAGATATATTTTTATGAAAATTGCTGATTTAAAAAAATTTGATTTACCTGACGAGTCAGGAGTGTATTTTTTTATGTTGGGAGAAGATATTTTGTATATCGGTAAAGCAACAAGCTTAAAGTCTAGAGTTAAAAGTTATTTTGATAATAATATTTTACATACACGAGGACTACATATCGCCAACATGATTGCACTCGCAGATAATTTAAAATGGCAAACTACAAGAAGTGTTTTAGAAGCGGTCCTGTTGGAAAACGAGTTAATAAAAAAACATTTACCAAAATATAATACAATCTCCAAAGACAATAAAAGCTATTTTGTTTTAGTTATAACAGAAGAGAATTTCCCTCGAGTTGTGCTCGCTCGGAACAAAGATATAGATAGAGAAAATAATTTATTATTAAAAAGTAAAATACTCGGGAAATTTACCAAAGAAGTTGTAAAAGTGAAAAAAGTTTTTGGCCCATACCCAAGTGGACAATATGCAAAAGAAAGTTTAAAGGTAATTAGAAAAATATTTCCTTTCCGAGACAAATGCACACCCTTTACCCCCTCTAGCTCCCCCTTATCAAGGGGGAGAACAGGGCAAAAAAATCCTTGTTTTTCTTATCAAATAGGACTTTGTCCCGGAGTTTGTGCAGGTGTCTGTGATAAAAGGAAATATAAAAAAATAATTGAAAGACTTATAACTTTTTTAGAAGGAGATGGGGAAAAGGTGAGGAGAGATCTAGAAGAAGATATGAAAAATTATTCCAGAGAACTCAAATTCGAAGATGCCCAGAAAGTTAAAGAAATGTTATTTGCCCTCGACCATATCCGCGATGCTCACTTGATCAATCAAGATATCAAAGAAGAAGATAAGAATGTCAGAATAGAAGCCTACGATGTCGCTCACCTCTCTGGAGATCATCGTGTGGGAGCTATGACTGTTGTTTTGGGTGGAGTGCTAGCTAAACAAGAGTATAAAAAATTTAAAATATCTAAAAATAAAAATGATGACCTCGAAGGTCTGAGAGAATTATTTTCTAGGAGAATAAAACATCTCGACTGGGGGATACCGGATGTAGTAGTGGTGGATGGGGATGAGAGACATGTGAGAGTGGTAGAGGAAATACTAAAAGAAACGGGTATTTTACCTATAAAAGTTGTTGCAGTTACTAAAAATAAAAGTCATAAAGCCAGTAAATTGATTGGTGAAAAAAATATTTTAGAAAATTATCAAAAAGAAATAATTATGGCCAACGCCGAAGCCCACCGCTTCTCACTTTCGTATCATAAATTACTTCGCAAAAAGAATTTTTTGAATTAGACATTTGTGGGTTTTGTTTGTAAACTAAATTTAAGGTAAAAAATTACATGACAAATTTACAATCAGGAAAACCAGGCGCAAATAAAGAAAAAAGTATCTTAGAGATAGCAGAAATACTAACTAACTGCTTCCTTGTTAGGAATTATAGTGAAGCAGAAAAAATTATTCAACAACATACAAACAAAGATTTGTATCAAATTTTGATAATTTCGATAGAAAATTTACACAAAAGTGACGAAAATTCTGTTGTTGACTTTGCTGTAAAATTTACTTCATATTTAACTAAAGACTATAAATGGTTATTCGTGGGCAAACTAGAGACTTTGTTAAGCAAAAAATCTTTTCTATTTTACAAAATTTGTGGGAAAAAAGATTACTCTGTTTTGTATGACAAAACAATCTCTGAAGATTCAATTGACTGGCAGAAACTTAAAAAAACTATAAAAACTGATAAGTCGATATTATCTGTAATGATAGCAGACATGGTTTCTAACAGAGATGATTATAGTCTACTAAAATTAAATCCACTCTTTATATCTGAAGGAATATTTACAGATTTAATTCTCATGCCAGAATTTAATCTATTACTTAAGCGAAGTCTTCAGGGTGTATTAAATGATTACAAAGATATAGATTACTCATCACGAGTTGAGCTTATACCTGAGCTAAGGTCAGAAAATTTGCTTGTTTTTAAAACTTTGGGTTTCTTTTCAGTAGATATAGAAAAAGAAATTGCCGCGACAATTGAAGCCAAATTTAAGGAGTACTTGATATATCAGGTTGGATGGAGACTCGATAACTTAATCAAAGTGATTAAGTTTTTCGACGTTGATGTTAGGAAGCTAAATATCAATTTAAATGAATTCTACATTCAGCTTGTTACGGCAGGTATTATAGATAGTGGAGATAAGTTTCCAGAACAGTTTTCAAAAATAGTAGAAATTACACATACTAATAAAGGTAACTTTATGAGTTTTTTCTTGCAAAATGTTTTACCGTATGTTTTAAGTAATTACAATAAATACAACTTGTACTACAAAAAAGGTTATGTTAGCTTTTTGCAACATCTTTCAATAGAAACAGGTCTACCGATTTCAGACTGGGAAATCGATCCAAATAAAATTATGACGTTGATAAAGTCTTTAGAAATATCGGAACTAGTAGACTTTAATAATCTTATAAAACTTGCTGATTTTTTAAATTTAACTGGGAACATAACTGTTGACCAGCAACAAGTGACAGAAATGGTGATAGAAAAGCTTTCTAGTCTACGGGAAATAGAAAAAAAAATGACAATTTTTAATGATACTTTAGAATTATTGGATAAAATTAACGTTAAACTTGATAAGGATAGTATAAAAGACAGGATAATTAATCTAATTAAGAATAACTTTGATTTCTATAGCAATAAAGTTAAGGACTTTTTTATTTTAAGTAAATGCCTGGAACTTCTTGCTTTTTTTGGTGTATCAATTTCCATAAAGGAAATAAACTTAGAAATCCAAGAAACTGATACATATAGTAATTACTCATTTATAATTAGTATTGATCCAACTTTCTTTGAAAGAGTTCAATTAAATAGCAATAATGAATTGCATTCATTAAAAAGTAAGTTAAGTTTTGTTAAAGATCTTGGTAAAATAACTGAACCGAATCAAGTGAAATTAGTCATCAAGAGAATTAGTTCTGAATTAGAATTAACAAAATTTGCAAAACAACTGAAAGAGTATAATTCAACTGAGGCCAAAGTCGCAAAGTCAAATTATCAAGAAATGGTATCTTTTCTAGGGCAAGACAATGCCGACAAGTTTTGTATGAAGTTTTCGATTAATTTAGAATCAGATTTTGATTATTTTAACTTTGCTAGATATTTTACTTGGATTAGATTTTTAAAAGGATTACCCAAGAATGAGATATTAATTCTTCTTAACGACTGCAATAGTCTTGAGGATATACAACTCTTTCAAAGAGATTTGCAAAATTTTGACCCAGAAAAAGTAAATGAAGTAAGATCTTGGATTAGAAGTGCGATAGATAAGTTAGGACTAAGTACAGTAAACAACTTAACTCAAAAACTAAATATTAACTTAAAAGGCTCACTTGATCATTATAAAGCTCACGACTATTTTCTTTGGGTTAATGAAATAGCAAAAGAAAATAAACCAACTGCCCAAGAAGTCTCACAAATACTTTCAAATATTGATAATAAAAATGATTTGGATAAATTCACGAATTTACTTCGTTCTTATGACAGAACTGAAGACGATTTTTGGAATAGTCAAAATCAACCAGTTAGAAGTTTGCGAGAACTAGAAAAGCGTGTCAATTTTATGAAAAATAAACTGGATTTGAAACATGTTCCAGAAAAATACCACAGCAAGATGGATGTATTAGTCAACGCACCAGGGTTTGACCCTGCAGTTTTTAAGTCTCTTTCAAGAGAAGAAAGATTTGTGGATTTGTTAGAAGGTAAATATCCAAATTGGATTGAACCGAAAGTTCAAAGTTACTTTCCTGAACTTGAAAGGATTCTAACAGAAGTTATGAGTCTCAGGGTTCCAGAAAATTTTAAAGAGTTGAAACAACAAAAAGGGAAAGGTGACAAAAAATTTGACAATAAGGTCTCAGAAATGGAACTTAATCTTGCAAAACAAAAGGCAATGTATGCTAAATTAAAAGAAATAGCCATAGCGGAAGGTTTAATCAAAGAAGGAAGTCGTGATTTTAATCATACACTGAATATTGCGATAATCGACTTACTTAAAAAAATTCCTATTAAGTATCATGATAAATTAACTAAAGAATGTAAAACAAAAAGTATTGACTTGGGGGATGAATATATCGCAACTATTTACGATAAATCTGACCCAGAAGGTTGGGTTGTTGGAAATTGGACTGATTGTTGTATGCCTTTTGGTGCAGAAAATAATACTGATTATATGTATAATTCGTGTACTCAATATTTCTCTGTAAAAGTAAAAAGTAAAAACGGAGAAGAAAGAATAATTGCTCAGTCTGTTTTAGTTGATGGGAATAACACTGATACAAATGAAGATTTAATTATTTTAGACAATATTGAAGTAGCAAACAGTCATAAAAATAAATCAGACCAACTATCTTATGTGTATAATCGTTTCTGGTCTGAAAATCGTAATGGAAAGGATATAAGAATTGGTGCTGGATATTTGGATTTAATTCCAAGTAGTGCTACTTTGGTACAAAATAATTCAAGACCTAAAAACAGACTTTCGTATTCTGACGCAGGTGGTCCACAAATTTATAACTTGCCAAAACTTGAAGATTTTGGAAATAAGATTGAACCAGTATTTGCAAATCTTACTGAAAGAGATGTTGAGATAATTTCTAAACTAGAAGCTGAAATTTATTCAGACAATAAAGGTTTGCAGTTAGGCAAAGGAAGAGTTAAAGAGGTCATTGATGCTCAAAGAGAAATGCAAGTTCCTGGTGCGGCTTCGTCATTCGTTGTTAGAATAAATAATAAACCCATTGGTTATTTACTTGTTTTACCAGAAAAGTCAGAAGTTAATAAAGGTCAAATAGTCGCTCACGTTCAAGATTTAGCAATAAAAGAAGAATACAGAAAAGGTTTGCTTTCTTTAAAAATGCTCAATAGAGTTTTTGATTCTGTTAAAGCTTACAACTTACCAGCGATTGAATTAGATGCAAGAGAAAGTACTTCTTTTAAAGCTTTGAGAAGTCCTGTAGTAAGAAGATTTATCCGAGAAAAAGGTTTTAAACTAAAATTTTATGATTCATCTCATAATGAAGTAGATTATAAAAATGCAGAGCCAAATCCTAATTTAGAGATGGGAAATGAAAATTTCTATTTTGTTAGAATTGAAAATGAATTATATGATGAAAATAGACAAGTTGATTTTCAGCAAGTAAATCACAATGAAGTTGCAGGGCAATATCAAGAAGCTTACGATGATGAACAAGACACTTTTGAACAATAAGAAACTCAGAATCAAGTCATGGAAAATTATCAAAAAGAAATAATTATGGCCAACGCCGAGGCACATCGCTTCTCTCTTTCGTATCATAAACTTTTAAGAAAAAAGAATTTTTTGCGGTAAAAAGAATTTGGACTGGTGGAAAAGTTTTAGGATTAGACAATTTCAAAATCTATTGGAAAATTTTCTATAGAAAAATAAAGAGTTTTTAAAAAAATTCTAACATGAAATATTTTCTTGGAAATATTGTGGATTTCTCAAAAATTTATATACTCTTTCGCAAGACTGAGAGTAATAAAAGTGCAAACTATCCTTGGTCGATTTTTTATCTCCATTAAAATTAAAATATAAAATTATTATGAATAACTTGTCTGTGATACGTAAGAGAAATGGAAAAATTGTTCCATTTGATCAAAATAAAATTATAAATGCAGTTTCAAAAGCTTTTCAAAAAGTAACTGGTAACCCAAACGAAGAGGTGGCGACCAGAATTCGGGACACGACCATGTCAAAACTTTATGATTTGTATAAAGAAAATGAAGCTTCTATCCCTTACGTAGAACAGATACAAGACTTGGTGGAGATGTCGATCATGGAGGCAGGGTATTATGATGTTGCCAAACACTATATTCTCTATCGTCATGAGAAAATAATGGAGAGGGCTCACCAGAGACAACAGGAGCTTCAAAAAATAGAAGAAGGTGACGCGGTTATCATCAATAGAAATGGTAAACAAGAGAGATTTAACGAAGTTTTATTGCGTGAGTATCTTTCTAAAATGGTAAAGGGGTATGAAAAACAAGTTTCTATCGAGGCTATTGTAGGTCGAGTAAAAATGGAGATTTACGATGGGATATCTTCTGAGGATTTTCAAAAAGCTCTGGTTTTATCAGCTCGTGGAATGGTAGAAAATGACCCAGCCTACTCATATGTAGCGGCTCGCTTGGTGCGATACAATATTTTTAAAGAAGCAGGGGCACAAATGGACCACCAATCATACACAGAAAATAATATTTTTAATTTTTACAAAACTTTTTTTGCTAGTTCTATGAAAGAAGGTGTTGAGGATAAAATCTATGATGCAAGAATGCTTGATTTTGATTTTGCAAAATTAGCAGAAGCCATCAAGCCAGAGCGTGACGAAATGTTTCAATATCTTGGTATGCAAGTTGTACAAGAGAGATATCTTGCCAGAAATATCCAAAAGAAAAATAAACTACTTGAGTTGCCACAAACTTTTTGGATGCGTGTGGCTATGGGTCTTTCACTTTTAGAAACAAACAAAACAGAAAAAGCTATTGAGTTTTATAACTTGATGTCAACACTGCGACTCATTCCATCAACGCCAACTCTTTTCCAGGCGGGAACAACTTATGCTCAGCTTTCTTCTTGTTATTTAAACACTATTGATGATACTTTGGAGTCACTTGCAAAAGTAACTTATGCTGATAATGCACAGATGAGTAAATTTTCTGGTGGCATCGCAACTGACTGGTCCTATGTTCGTGGTATGGGCAGTATTGTAAAGCGAACTCAGATAGAGTCCAACGGTATTATTCCTTTTATGAAAGTTTCTAATGATGTAACTCTAGCAATCAACCGTTCTGGTCGTCGCCGTGGTGCGGTTTGTGCATATCTAGAAACATGGCACGTTGATGTTGAGGATTTTCTAGACTTGCGTCGAAATACAGGAGACGAAAGAAGAAGAACTCATGACATGAATACTGCTAACTGGATCCCGGATCTTTTTATGGAAAGAGTGAGACAAGACGACAACTGGACACTTTTCTCTCCTGATGAAACTCGAGACCTACACGATACTTATGGAAAAGTTTTTAAAGATAAATATGAAAAATATGAAAAGATGGCGGCCGAAGGAAAAATTAGAATTTATAAAACAGTAAAAGCCAAAGACTTGTACAAGAGAATGATCACCATGATCTTTGAAACAGGCCACCCGTGGTTTACTTTTAAAGATCCTTGTAACTTACGTTCTCCACAAGACCACGTAGGAGTTATTCATAACTCAAACCTTTGTACAGAAATTACTCTCAATAATAGTTTCGAAGAAACTGCTGTATGTAATTTGTCATCAATAAATTTACCTCGTCACTTTGTTGACGGTAAAATTGATTTATTAATGTTACAAGACACAATCAAAACAGCTATGAGGATGCTCGACAATGTTATTGATCTAAACTATTATCCTACAATAGAAGGAAAAAATTCTAACATGCGACACCGACCTGTCGGTCTGGGTATCATGGGCTTTCATGATGCATTGTATGAGTTGGGGATAAACTATGACTCTAATGAAGCTTTGAAATTTGCTGATGAGAACCAAGAATATATTTCTTATTATGCGATACTTGCTTCAACTGAACTCGCAAAAGAGCGTGGTGCCTACCAAACATTCCGTGGTTCTAAATGGGATAGGGGAATTATGCCTGTAGATACTTTGGCACTACTAGAGGACTCACGTGGTATAAAAATACCAGTAACCAGAGGTGGTAAACTTGATTGGACTCCTGTAAAAGAAGCAATAAAAAAATATGGAATGAGAAATTCCAACACTATGGCCATCGCACCAACTGCAACTATTTCCAATATTGCTGGCTCATCTCCTTGTATCGAGGCATATTATAAAAACATTTATGTAAAAAGTAATATGAGTGGGGAATTCACCATGGTCAATGACTATTTGGTAAAAGATTTGAAAAAACTCGGACTTTGGAATGATGATATCCTAGCAGAGATAAAACAAAATGAGGGGTCAGTACAAAATATTGCAGTAATCCCAGATATTATAAAAGCAAAATACAAAGAGACTTTCGAAATAGACTCTAAAGTATTTATTAACTTAGCTGCTTTTCGTGGTAAATGGATAGACCAGTCACAATCATTAAATCTTTTCTATCGTGGAACAAGTGGTAGAGAAATAGGTGATATGTATATGTATGCTTGGGAAATGGGACTGAAAACAACTTATTATCTCCGAACTTTAGCTGCATCATCAGTTGAAAAAGCCACAACAACTTTAAAAGCAGCAGACAGATCAACTCCTGACATTCAAATATCACAACCAGTTGCATCTGTTTACTCGCAACCAATACCTTTTCACACAACAGTTGCAGAAGAAAAACCAGTAGCCACGTATAGCGAAGTAGAACATGCACTTAAAGTAGTGAAAGAAAAAACTCGTGAGGAGGCTCATAAAGTTGAGGAAATGATTGTCTCGAAAAGTGTTGGCTCTGGAGCAGGATCGGCTACAGTTAAAGTAAATGGGAAAGATGTGAAGATTTGTAAAATTCTCGACCCCGACTGCGAAGCTTGTCAATAAATATAGAAACATGAATAACTCATCTGAAATACAAAATAACAAATACGTATTGGAACTTGATAATATATATATTCCTTCGACAGATACAACAGCTTCACTATATCCTAGTGGGTATATAAGTAAGGCAGATAGGGATGGAAATGGTCCAATTCGTGAGGCATTCACTACTAGCTCTAGAGGCATCATTGATTTCCTAATAAATAACCCCGATACTGAATCTGTAGATAATATACCTGACAATACTTTAAAACCAGAATCTTTGTTGGGTTATGAAGGAACTGCGATAATTAATATATGAAAAAAAAGCTACTAAACAAAAAAGAAAATGAACTAGTCGACGAACAAACATCGCCATTGTTTAGAATCATGTCATTATTCGATTCAAATAGTTTATTAGGTAAATCATTCGCTAATAATATTTGTGCTTTCCATATCGGAAACGGATATATTCTAAGTGTTGGACACAACCTGAGAACACAAGCGGGAATACCTAACTCTCTTTCGCAGGTCGAGTATAAGAGTTTATTATCTCAACTTGATGAAAATAGTGTAAAGATATTAGAATCTTCATATTTAATGCATAAAGATAAAGACACATTCTGCCTTAATCTTGATTTGAATCCGAGCCAAATAAATAATATTCAATTGGTATATAATTCTCTAAAGTATGATACTAGATGGTTGACACTTTACAAAAAAGATATATGTCAACCATATTTAGTTGTACAATTTCGTGACAATCTTTTTTATAACAATCAAAAATTAACAGATTTGATAGCGAAAGAGAATAAATTTGGTGAACCAGCTTTATTTAGGCATACATTTTTACTAAAACTAGAATTAGTAAAGGGATTTTTTAGTGATGATTACGCTTTATACAAAATCAAAGAAGATAAAAGATTAATTGAAAAATTACCTTATCTAAAAATTGATTATGATGAAGTTGGGACAGATTCAATAATATATTGTTTACAGAGCGCCCCATCAGGAAGCAATCTTGGGAGACTTTTGAACAAAGCGAGTGTCGAAGGTGTGTTAGATAATTGGAGCCTATTCAATGATCCTTTTGAAGGTAATTATGCAATGGAAGGGTTAAGGTATTTTACAAAAGGATATTTTAGATTTGGTTCATCTGGGTCACCCTATCTAAGATATGATAAAAAAAAGAACGAATTTCGTGTTGTAGGAATCCAAAGTGAAGCTTCTCCAATACAAATGATGATTGGTGGTAGTCAGAATGGCAATTTTCAATACATTAATTCGATAGTTTCGCCTATAAGGAATATAGAAAAAAGACTAAAAGAAATAATTAAAAAAAAACTATAATATGAAAGCTACTAAAAATAATAATGTTCTTTACGAAGTTTTATTGGAGGTACAAAATATTGAATCAAGATTGGAAAAACTTTCTGTCAATATAAAAGATTACTGGCATACACAATCGGAAATAACAAAATTAAAAGAAGATCTGGCAAAAGTTTACAAGACAATTGCGATAGAAAAAATAAAGGATACAAAAATTGCTTAACAGGAAGTTTGGGTGTAGAATACAAACTAAGTGCAATTATAAAAATAAAATAATTTTGGATTATAAATAA
>CAYMOA010000015.1:0-4036 GCA_964391935.1 uncultured Candidatus Saccharibacteria bacterium
GTAGAAAAAGAAATTAAAAATATTGTTATTGAAAATGTTAAGATAAAAATAATTGCCAAGGGTGTAGGCCCTGTTATGGAAAAAGATATCCAATCAGCCAAAGCCGACAGAAATGCTGTAGTGATCGCATTTCATACTACAATAGATAAAAAAGCTAGAGAGTTGTCAGAAATACATGGAGTGAAAATAAATGAATTCGATATTATTTATAAACTTTCTGAGTGGTTACATGATTTTACAAAAGACGCTAAACCCAAAAAAGAAATAGAAGAAGTCGTAGGAACTCTAAAGGTTATCCGCGTTTTCAACCGGTCAAAAGACTCACAAGTTGTTGGTGGAAAAGTTTATTCTGGGTCAATTAAAAACAAGCACACAATACAAATTGTGAGAAAAGATACGATCCTCGGAAAAGGTAGAATTGTGGAGTTGCAACAATTTAAACAACCTGCGGCAGAAGTAAAAGAAGGTAATGAGTGTGGTCTGATGGTAGACTCAAAATACGATATAGCCGAGGGTGACTTCTTACAAATGATTATTAAAAAAATAATTTAATATTTATTCTATGGCAGCAACAAATGTTAACAAACACAGAAGATCAAATATGACAGAGTTTATTAAAAACTGTGCCGGAGACTTTTTCGCACGCAATACTTCTGGACACTCTCTGATCACTGTTACCAATGTCTGGATCGCCGAGGACTTAAAACACGCAGATGTATTCATTTCTGTTTTACCAGAAAGTAAAAGTGACGCCGCACTCAACTTTGCAAAAAGACAACGAACAGATTTGCAAAAATATGTGTTCAGCCGTGTGAAGCTTTCTCACCTACCGATGTTAGAAATCATTTTAGACAAAAGTGGCAATGTGTATGACAAGTTGTATGGCATTAATAAATAAAATTCCAAATAAATTCAAGGCTGTAATCATTTTTTTCTTAACAGTTTTTTTTATTTTTTATATCGTGCACTATGCTGAAAAAATCCCCAATTCTACAGAAATAAAAATTGGAGAAAATATTATTTATGCCAAGGTAGCCAATACAGAACACAAACGCTCGATGGGTCTTTCTTACACTGAAAAAATCGCTGACAACGCAGGTATGCTTTTCATTTTTGGTGAGACAAGTGCCAAGAATTTCTGGATGCGTGACATGTTGTTTGATATTGATATCATCTGGATAGACGAAAACAAACAAGTTGTAGGTTTTTTTGAAAATGTTAAAAAAGAAAGTTACAGTCAGAAAAATCCGGAGTTATCCAAGATTTATCACTCACCCGAAAATACAAAATATGTTTTAGAAGTAAATGCGGGCACGATTGAAAAGCTAAAAATAAAAACCGGTGATGTCTTAAAATTTAATTATTAGTTTAGTAAAGTAATGTCTATCTAGATGAACGTCTTAAGGTTTATATGAAAAATTCTAACGAAGTGGCAAAGCTGTTAAATGTATTGTTAGCTCAATCGATAGATGCTAGCTTCCAGGCAAAATATGCTCACTGGAACGTTCGTGGGGCACACTTCTATACTTACCACAAGTTATTTGACGAGATATTTGAAAATTTAACTAAACAACACGATCAACTTGCAGAAAGAATTTCTGGACTTGAGTCTCACGTTAATTCTACATTGCAACAAATAACAAAAAATTCTACATTACCAATATTTCCACAGAACCTTGCAAAAGATCTAGAGTTTGTAGAGAAATTGTCAGAGACTTTAGGAACATTTTCTGACAATATTAAAACGGACATGGAAAAAATAAATGATCTGAGAGATAAAGTTACAGGTGACATGTTGAGCATGATTGCTCTAGACATAGACAAATACATTTGGTTTCTCAAAGCTCATCTGGAAAAACCTATTTAAAAACAAATAAATTTATACACTAAAAAATACCAGATACAATTCATCACCGTTGTTTTTTGTGCCCGGGAAAGGACTTGAACCTTCATGGGTTACCCCGCTTGCTCCTAAGGCAAGTGCGTCTGCCAATTTCGCCACCCGGGCTTATTGGACTATGGTATTATAACATAAAAATAAATCATTTCAAAAATTATTTATTATCATCAAAAAAGTATTCATATAATATGATAAATACAGCGGTACTAGGAACTATCCAAAATATAAATTCCTCGATTGGGAAAATCCAACCCTCGACATTAATTTGATAGAAATAATGACCTAAGAATAACCAAGAATTATTAACATATGCTGAAACTTCAAATAGAATATTCAGAATAAAATAATACAAGCTACAATAGTATATTTTGTATAAAAGATGATGCTTTTCAAAGAACAGTAGAAGTAATGGTAAAGATGATATTAGTCCAACTATAAAATATGCATACTGCTTAGGATAACTTTGGATCGAATATAAATTTAAATAAACAGAAATAACTAAAAATAAAATAGCTCCAAATGACACAAAGAACAATGATTTTTTTGAATAAGAATTTAACTTCTTATGTCTATCTAAAAAATGTTCGTAAAATACTATTATTGAAAAAGGTATCAGAAAACCCCACAATATATCAGCAACAGGTGTTACACCAACTACCTTCCATGCATGATAAGGGTTTGCATAAATAGTTTGATAAGCATGAAAATACTCTGCAATAAAATTATAACTCATTCCATAAAACACACCCAGAGTAAGAGATGCGATACATATCCTCAAAAGATCCTTCTTCTTTCTTAATATCAAATACACAGAAGGAAGAAGTAAATACATTAATACCAAATAAAATAGGTCTATTTCTATCAAAATAGAAGTAATAAAAGTTAAGAGAATAATAGTACACACTACATAAAAATCCCGTCTTAATTTATTTTTCTCAACTGACTTCATTTAATTTTAGTATACCAACTAAAATTGTTTGCACAATTCCGGATTCCACATTCCCAGCTTTTTTTCTTGAGCATTTTTTTCTAATCTCAAATATTTTGAAATGTTTTTTGCAGGAGGGTTAGCTCTATAAACTTTTGCATTCCCTGTTTCCAGTAGAATTTCATTAAAAATTTTCAGGTTAGTTTGTGCACTAATTGCACTGTTCCCCTCTTTACTTAAAGAGGGGCTAGGGGTGTTTTCTGTGACTTTTACATAAACCAATAATCTCCCATACTTATCTCTTTCACCTTGTGTCTCATCTGTTTCAATAATAATATTTTTGTTCAATAAATTTTCTTTTGTAAACTCTGTTTGTAAGTTTGCTAAACATTTTTCTCTCGGGTCAGTAGAATTTTTTTCTAAGGTGTCCACAGCTAAAAATCTTAAAATATCTTCTTTACCATTTAAGTCTTTTACATGAACTGTATCACCATCAATTACTCTCGTAACTAAATACTCATTTTTTAACAATTCTGATTTTGAAAAAACACTTATGTCATAATTTAATTTTTTAAAAACTAAATTTTCTAGATCCGCGTCACCTAGAAAATATCCAAAAAGAAGAATAATTACGTATAAAAAACTTTTCGTATTAACATATTTCTTTATATCTTGCATAAGTTTTTATTTTGCAGAATTTTGTAATTTTTATAAATACCAAAACTCAATAGTAATATACCAATAATAATCACCAAGTTGCCTACAATTTCCAATAAAAATAAACTAGAACTAGAGACAAAAAGAAAAATTAAAGAGGTGAGCAATGTCTGCCCGCAAGCCACACAACCAAAACCCAAGAAAGTAAATATGGTGGCAAAAAAACCAAACAGCCCTGTGTACTCACTTTTAACTTTTGGTAATTTGTAAAAATATACCTTAAAGTAAAAAAACCAGAAGATAAAAAGTGTGACAGTAAAAATAATTGTTAGAATTGTAGTTACGAGTGGGATAGTGAGTGCAAAGTCAAAATAATATTTCCAAATATTATTGTAAAAATTAAATATATTTTTACTATATTTCCATATTTGCAAAGTTTGTTCCCAGTTGGAAATTAAAAAAAATATTTTTAAATTAATTACCCAAGCAAGAATTGTATACGCCCAAACTTTTTTTTCTAAATTTATTTTCTTCATGTTTTTAGTTTATCA
>CAYMOA010000015.1:4136-16222 GCA_964391935.1 uncultured Candidatus Saccharibacteria bacterium
TTACCTATCCGGTGGGACATTAAAATAGGTTAGCAGAAAGTCTTTTATTTTAGAGGCACTCGGTGCTAAAGTCATCGAGGCCAACATTCCTCTTTTAGGATTCACTTGGTAAATCAAAACCGAATATTTTGGTTTCTCAGCTGGGAAATATGCAAAATAGGAGTGGATAAATTTGTCTTTATAATATTTTCCATCAGGACTAGGTAACTGAGCCGTACCAGTCTTGGCACCAACTTTATAATTCTTATCTTTATATCTTCCATTGGCCAAACCATGATCAATCAGTTCTACCAACATATTATTCATGGTTCTAGCTGTTGCTTCACTCACTATTTCAGCCCCACCATTTTGGCACTCGTGAAATATTTTTTGTCCATTTTGTAAAGCCTGATATTCTAAAAAATGAGGACAGGTATTTTTTCCAGCATTGGGAATGATATTTAATGAAGACAACATGGAGATAGGTGTAACCGCTACACCTTGCCCAAAAGCTGCGGTGGCAAAGTTAACATCTCGCTCGCTATCATCGAGGTTACTAGTTTGATTGGAAACTTCTCCAGGAAAATCAATTTGTGTTGCCTCATCTAAACCAAACTTTATAAAGTTTTCTTTAAACCCTATTCTTCCTAAAAGTTTTTGTACATGAACTGCTCCTGTGTTAAGTGAGTTACTGATCACGTCTTGCATGGTTTGTATACCACGCACTTTTTCATCAAAGTTTTTAATTGTATAATTATCTATTTTTACAAATCCATAGTCATGATAAGTAGTTGTTGCTGTTATCAAACCTTTTTCAATTGCTCCGGATAAAGTAATTGGCTTCATAATTGACCCGAGCTCGTACACACCCTGCACAGATGGGTTTATGAAGTTTTTTATTTCATAATCTTTATAATTGTTCGGATCAAACTCGGGAACTGTTTCCATTGCGATTATTTTTCCTGTCTCTACCTCCATCACAATTGCACTGACTTCATCTGCTCCCCAAGTACTCCTCATTTCCTCTAGTGTTTGATGTATATATTTCATTACATTTGGTTCCAAAGTTGTTACAATATTTTTAGAAAGTTTTACATCAATCTCATCACTTTTTGACTCAAATATTTTTGAGAGAAAGGAAACTTTTACATCATCTTTTGATTGGAGATCTTTTTCATAATATTTTTCCAACCCATATCTACCAACAAATCCTTCTTCCCCCCCACCAACAAAACCAACAATTCGTCCACCAATATTTCCGAGAGAATATTTTCTTTTAAAAGTTTCGTAAGTTAGAACACCAGTTAGACCAAGTTCCTCTATTTTCTCCTTTTCTTCCCTGGTTATAGTTTTCAATTCCTCGTGCGAGTCTTTTTTATTTTTTACTTTATTAAAAAAAGTTTCTTGATCTATTTCGGTAATATTTTTTAAAACTAAAAATAGTCTATCTTCGTAAGCCACAGGTATATCTTTTGGTGATAAAACCAATTTGTACAAAACCTCATCCTCAGCAATAGGAAATAACTCTCCATTTTTCAAAGTACCATAAATTGTCCCTCTCTTACTTTCTTTATTTATATACTCATTTTGCTCTTTACGAGCTCCAAAATATTTTTCATGTCCAGAAACTTGCACCCTAAAAAGCACGAAAAATAGATATAAAAAAAATACTATTGCAATCGATATGATAAAAATATATCTACCCTTTTCCATGAGTTTATTTGAGAGTTATAGCAGTCTCAGAATCAGTGTCTATATAACTTATTCGCTCAGAATAAGTTTTTATACCAACATTCTCAACTAAACTGAGAGAATAGGAATTACTGATTTTCTCTGTTTTATAATCATATTGCCCTGCCTTTACTGCATAAAAAATACTGGTAGAAATGAAAAATACATAACAGATAACTGAGGTTGTCATAAATCCAAAGAAAATAACAGAAAAAATATCTAGTGTCTTTTTAGAGGAAACCTCTACCACTTCTTCTGTTTTTTTATTCAAATTCAATTTTACTTTTTGTATTTTTATATCTTTCATAAATTAATTAACTTTCCTCATTGTCCTCAATATTGCACTTCTACTTCTTTTATTTTCAACCACTTCTTTTCTACTTGGCTTTACCTTTTCTTGCTTATTCCCTTTTGTTTCGTAACTTTTAAACAAATTTTTTACTATTCTATCCTCTCCTGAATGGAAAGTAATTATAGATAGCACCCCAGCTATATTTAGTAATTCGTAACTATCTTGTACAAATTCTTTAATACTTTCATACTCATCATTAACCGCTATTCTGATTGCTTGAAAAACTTTAGTGGCAGGGTGAGTTTTACCATGTCTCGGCGATACACTTTCAATTATTTTTACTAATTGAGTAGTTGTTTTGATTGGATAACTTTTGTTTTTAGAAACTTTTATTTTTTTAGCTTCTAAACTTTCTAGTTTTTCCCTTTCCTCGACTATTGCGTTGGCTATTTTCCAAGCATTGGGCTCGTCACCATAAACTTTAAATATTTTTTCCAGATTGGTTACTGACAAATTATTTATTAAGTCTACCGCAGTGAAAGTGTCATCATTTATCTCTGATTGGAAAGTCATTTGTAGTGGCTCATCTTTTTGAAAAGAAAACCCACGACCTGATATTTCTAACTCCTGACTAGAAAGTCCAAAATCAGCAAATATTCTGTCCACTTTTTCAATTCCAATTTCTTGTAACTTATTTTTTATATTTCTATAATTTGAGTGAATTGCAAATATTTTCGGTGCACCCTCTAGACTTTCTAGTTTTTGTTTTGAGTAAAGTAAAGCTTCTTTGTCCAAGTCAATGATTATCAAAGTCCCAGTTTTACCTATAGCTTTCGCGATTTCTGTCGCGTGACCTGCTCGATTAACTGTTGCGTCAACAACTGTCAGACCAAGTGTTAGATTTAAAGAACTCAGTGATTCTTCCTTCAAAACAGAGTAGTGTAGATTGTCAGAGTTTTTTTCTTGCATAAATTACTTTATATCATCCCTATCTCCTGTAACTTTGAAGCCACCTCATCCGCCTTTCCACTCACCTCTTTTTGTTTTTTCTCCCACTCCTTTTCATTCCAGATTTCTGCTCGGTTATAAAGTCCTGCAAAAATAACTTCCTTCTCTAGTTTGGCGAAATCTTTTAAATAGTCAGGCAAAAGAACTCTGCCAGCACTATCTATTTCGATTTCTACTGCACCGGACAAGAAGAATCTGTTCAGGTCACGAGCGTCACGAGAACCCATACTTGTTTGGGCTAGTTTTTCTGCGATCTTTTCCCATTCTTTTGTAGTGTAAACAAATACGCATGTGTCGAGACCTCTAGTCATCACAACTTTTTTTCCAAAATTTGACTTCCAAGTTTTTGGTAAGGAAATTCTTTTTTTATCGTCAATTGTGTGCGAGTATTGGCCTATTAACATGTTATTTAAAGTGAAACTCAGTGTTTATTTGTATTTCACAAATTTCACACTTTATCCCACTTTGCTACAGTTTATCCCACTATGAAACAATTGCAAACAAAAATACCCACCTTTGGTGGATAACTTTTATTCAGAAAACCTATACTTAATTAGTGTTTTTGGACAAGTTCATTAAATTTTTCTCCCCGCTTGATATAATTCTCAAACATATCAAAACTTGGCGCTCCGGGAGAAAACAAAACCACATCCCCACTTTCCGAAAAAGAAACCGCTTTTTCAAATATTTCTTCAAAATTATTTGTATCTAAATAAATACGATTTGAAATCTTTTTTTCTTCTAAAGCAGTCGCAAGTCTTTGTCCAAATTTTCCATACAAAACAATTTGTTTTAAATTCTTTGTTTCTAAGATTTCTTCTACAAGATTTTCTAAATGCAATCCACGATCAACTCCCCCCATCATCAAAATAATATTTTCTTCAAATGACTTGATTGCTACCATTGTAGAAGTTGGGTTAACTGAAAATGAGTCATTAATAAATCTAATACCGTTTTCTATTTTAATGTCTTCTATATGAAAAGGTAAACCCTTAAAAGTTTTTAAAACTTTCACTATTTTTTCTTTTGTAACCAAATCATAAGTTGCAGCTATAGCCGCACAGATATTTTGCTGATTATGTTTTCCAGGCAAAACAACATCCTCCACAGAACAAATTACTTTGTCTTTAAAGTAATAAAGATTGTTTTCAACTCTCACATCGGCATCAGTACCAAAAGAAATTTTATTTTTTGCTTTTGAAAAGACAACTAAATCACTAGAAACAATATTGTCTTTGTAATAAATAGCAACATCATCTTCATTTTGAAATTTGAAAATACTAGATTTAGCATTTTGATAATGCTCAATATTTTTATGCCAATCCAAATGATCTTCGGTTACCAAAAGGCACACTGCAATCTGTGGACTCTTGTCCAAATCATAAAGTTGAAAAGAAGAAAGTTCGTAAACCACAATCGAGTTTTCATTCAATCTTTCCAATACAGAGAGTGCTGGGATGCCGATATTACCCACCAAGTGAACATCTTTTCCGTTTTCCTTTAGAATTTCATAAATAAGTGAAGCGGTTGTACCTTTTCCTTTTGTGCCGGTAACACCTATTATTTTTCCAGGACATTTGTCAAAAAACTCTTTTGTAACTGTAGTAACAGGAGTAAGTATTTTTTCTTCAATTTCTAAAATGGGAACTCCAGGACTTTTTATTATTAAATCTAGTTTTTCTTGATCTTCTAAAAGGAAATTTTTATAATTTTCTCCTAGTCTCGGAACACAATTTTCTAAAAGAAGAGTGCTTTCATTTTGATCATAAATATAAAAAGTTTCAGCTTTTGCTTTCCAGTATTCATAGGCTATTTTCCCCTCTCTGCCAAACCCAATTATCCCTATTTTCATATTTTGATTATATCACTTTCAAAAGTTTTTCTAAAATTTCTTTTGGCAATATATTTTCATGAATTGCATTTTTGTACTCTTTTCCAACTTTTGCTTCTGTTTTTATTTTTTCTAATTCTTTCTCAGTTAAACCAGAAAACAATTTTCCATTTCTCATCTCTTCATTTATTTGCTCAAATGCAAAACACATTTCACTTCTTGTGGCTACACAATCAAAAGGTTTTTCCGGCAGCAGACCAAGAAGTTCTTTAAATAATTTTTCTAAAGCAATATTTTCTTCTAAATTTTGTCCAAAAATTTCTTTTAATTGATTTTTATTTAGATATTCACCAAGCAATATATAAGTACCTAAACACTTTGGACATTCTCCACACCAAACATTGTTTGTATTTTGAGTTTGTATTTTAAAATTATTATTGCAACTAGAAAAATATTTAAATACGTACTCGCAGTTTTTCGCAAAAAATTCTACAATTTTTAGACTTGCAAAAGGTCGTAAGATAGATACATAGGTTAAATCTTTATGTATATTTTCTTTTACAAAACTATTAACTATTTTCTCAAACTCAAAACTTTTAGACCACTGATGATTAACAGGTCTATCAAGCCAGAAATTATTTTCTTCGTCTGCACTTGCCTCATTCCCTACGAAAATATACTTTTTATTTTTTTGGTAAGCAATTAAAATACCAGTAAAAGCATAAACCAAAGAAACTGGGATATGACCTAGGTAGACTCCTTCTTTTAGAGTTTTTAATTGTTCGTCAACGTTTCTCACTATTGGACAAAACTCAATTTCTAACGAATCTACATTTTCTTCTATTATTTTTGTTGGTTTAACTTCAGTAGAATACCCAATAACAGGAATAGTTATTTTTTTAAGTAACTCAACTACAACAGACGAATCCTTCCCTCCTCCTATCCCAACTACAGAGCTTTCTTCTAAATTTTTATCAAATCTTAAGTTACTCAACAATTCCTCTGATGTCGGGTTTGGCGATTCAAAAACTAAATTATCAATCACTGACCAATCTAGTTGATTTTTATATATCAGTTCTGAAAAACCATTTCTAAAAATCCATTGCCAAAATTCTTTTTCTTGCTCGTTCAGAGACCAATCTACATAAATAGTTTGAGCAAGATGAAGTTTGTAATAACTGATAGACGCCGCAATACAAAGATTCTTCATAGAAATATCATTCTCAAGATCAAATGTAAAAATATGTTCTTCTTGAAAGTCAAAATCTTTTTCTGCTGTCTTAACAGAATATTTAAAAATAGCTTTATTTCCCTCAACCTCTGGCTTGTGAATTATAAATTTGCTCATATATTTTTTTCTAAAAAGTCATGCACTTTTTCTTGTTGTTTTTTCACACCATCTGATAATTCTACATATTCTTTTGGAGCAATTAAGAAGAATTCTAACCCTTCATCACCAAAAATAATATCTTTTTCAGAAATATTCTCTGGTTTAACCACAATAAAATAAGCACACACATTTGGGTCAGCGATTGATGGATATTTTTTTGAAAAAATTATATTTTCTTTTTTAATTTCCAAACCAAACTCTTCCATTGTTTCTCTTTTAAAAGTTTCAAAAGGAGATTCATCTTCTTCCCTACCTCCACCTGGCAAGTCGACTTGAAGCTGGAAATTTGCAGTTTTTGTATCTCGTCTAAAAACCAAAATCTTATTTCCAATAAAGATTAAACCTTTAACACCATGAAATTCTATTTTGTTGTTGAATGTATCTTTATCTATTTGCATAAAATTATTTTACTAAATTAATTTCTTCAGTATTTAAAACAGAATTATTTTTTAATTCGCTATAAATATCGTAGATATTCCCAGCACCCAAGGTAACTACTACCTCATTTTCAGAAATATTTTTTTGTAAAAATTTTTTTAAGTTTTCTTTTTCTACAAAAGTAGTTTTTTTACCAAGTTTATTTATTTCCTCCACCAATATTTCACTATTTATAGTCTCATCTAGCTTTTCTCGAGAAGCATAAATAGGCAAAACAATAACTTCGTCTGCGTCTGAAAAAGAATTTATAAAATCATTAAATAAAAGTTTGGTACGAGAAAAAAGGTGTGGCTGGAAAATAGCCACGATCTTTCTCTCGGGGAATTTTTCTCGAAAAGCCGAGAGGGTGGCTTTGATCTCTGTCGGGTGATGAGCGTAGTCATCGTAAAACTCACAACCAAAAAAATTCCCCTTGTATTCCTGTCTCCTCCAAGTTCCTTTAAAATTTTTAAGTCCTTCCAATATTTTATTTTTATCTAGTTTTAAAAATTCACCGAGTGCCACAACTAGTTGAGCATTTTGTCTGTTGTGTTTTCCCGGTACCGAAAGCTCTATCTCATTTTCTGTAGAAAAATCTTCACAAATTATTTTTTGAATACTTTCCGGTGCATTCAAAAAATTTTCATTTTCATGAACAATCACAACACTTTCTGTTTTATCCACAAATTCTTGAAAAGCTTTTTTAATTTCTTCCTCATTTTTAAAATAATCTAAATGATCATTGTCGATATTGGTAACCAAAATAATTTTTGGATTGTAATTTAAAAAACTTCTTCTATACTCGCAAGCCTCGATAATTATACAGTCAGGATTTTCTCCACCAACAAAATTGGTTTTTTTACCATCAATGTCAATTAATGAACCCACTATCATAGAAACATTCACACCTGCATTTTTTAATGCGTAATATGTCATAGCTGTTGTAGTTGTCTTTCCATGAGTTCCACACACGGCTATCACATTTTTATTTTTTGTCATTTCACCGAGCGCTTCTGGGTAGCTCATCAAAACAATGTCATTGTTGTGTTGTAGATTCTTTGCTTGCACAAACTCTGCATTGTCATCACGAACTGCAATTGTATAAATTATTTTTGTAACATCTGTAGGGATATTTTCCGCAACTTGTGCCCCTACTTTTATAGTCATACTCTCACTTTGTAAATCAGAAATCAGCTCACTTTCACTTGTGTCACTACCACTCACCTGCCAACCTTGGGACAAGTAGTATCTGGCTAGAGCCGACACTCCTATCCCACCGATTCCGATAAAATGTACTTTCTGCATATTTTCTGTAATTATATCACAACATAACTGTATACATATAAACATGAAAAATATTGCAATTACCTTTGGTGGTGTGTCGCCAGAACATGAAGTTTCTATTATTACCGGATTACAAGTAATAGAGAATATAGATAAATCTAAATATCAAGTCACCCCTGTCTTTATTGACCAAGTTGGAAATTTTTTCTTAATGAAAGACCTTAGAACTAGAAGAGATTATCTAAAAACCAGAAAAATGCCTACATATTTTTTTAGAAAACAAGATCAAGCATTCCTCAAAAGTGGATTATTTAAAAAAACTAAGATAGATATGGTCTACAACTGTTGTCATGGTGGGGTTGGTGAGGCCGGCAGTTTGGCCGGCTTTTTTGAAACTTTAAATCTACCTGTTACATCAACCAATATAGAGTCGTCAGTTATCTGTATGAACAAATCACTTTCTAAGTATTTAGTTGAAAGACAAAATATCCCAACTGTTCCAAGTCTTACACTTAGCTATAAAGAGATAAGAGAAAACATAAACAATGTTACAGAAAAAATAATACACGAATTGGAGTTACCAGTGATTTTAAAACCTGTTCACTTTGGATCAAGTATTGGAATCAAAATCGCTACTACAAAAGTAGCGTTGGAAATCAGTCTAAACGAAATCTCATTTCTAGATTCAGAAATCCTAATAGAAAAGTTTTTGAGCCCAATTAAGGAATACAATTGTTCAGTTAAGATAAAGCAAGGGAAAGTGCAGACATCTGCAATAGAAAAACCATTCACAAAAAGTGAAATATTAAGTTTTAAAGATAAATACGAAGAAGGTGGAACAAAAAAGATAGGGGGTATGGCTAGCCTAGACAGAGAAATACCAGCCAAAATTTCTGTTGTCGATGGAGAATTGATTCGAAAATACTCTGAAAAAATTTACTCGACACTTAGCTGTTTTGGGGTTGTGAGAATTGATTTTCTTATGGATCGGGAAGGAAAAATATATTTTAACGAAATCAATCCTATCCCGGGATCCATGTCATTTTACTTATGGGAAGCAAATGGAATTACTTTTAAAGAACAAATTACAGATTTGATAGAGGAAACTTTAAATCAGGAAAAGAAAATAGTATTCAAAAACAAAACTGATATAGTAGAAAAATTCACTAGCTAAGAATTAAACTAATAGTAAATATCTGTGAGTTCTGGAAAAAGAAGCAGAAAATACTCTTCACTTGGATATTTTTTTGTAATCACTTTTTCAAACTCTTTGAAATTTAGAACAATCTTTTCACTATCTATTTTTTCCACACCTTTCAACATATCATCGATAAAAATACTCTTAAAGAAAACAAAATCTGTAGCTGTTTGAGAAATCATTTTCGCAAACTCAGTATTTTTTTCTTTTTCGTTTGGTGCCAGTTCTGGAATACCAGCAAAGGCAACTAATAATTTTTTGTTTTTACTTTTAGCAATCCTCTCCGCTTCACTTAAAATTACTTTACCTGTCGTAAAGCTAATATTATAACTACTATCTAAAGTCTCAAACCCAAAAAGTTGTGAAATATTTCCTCGTCTATCCACTTCTACAAAATTTTCTAAAACATGTGTAATATATTCACTTTTAATGTCGAATTCTTTTGATACTTTTATGGCTAATTTATAATTATCAGTCAAATATTTCTTGTCTTCATTTAATTCCAAATTTACATCGTCTACAACTACTAAATTGTTTTTTTCTAAATTAATAAAGTTTAAATTTCTTAAATATTCAAAATCTTTTTTAAGTAAAAAGTTTTGCCTAGATTTTGATAAAGCTTGAGTTAAAGATTGGGCCAATTTTTCTCTTGATCCAAATCTTTGCAAATGCTGATCTCCGATATTTGTAAGGATTGTAATATCTGGATTCAAAATAGAAATTGTATTTTTATATTCTTTTTTATTGTAGCCATCAACTTCACAGATAAAGACATCTACACTTTTATCAAAATCTTTTAAAATCCAGTTCGCTATACCAAGTGGAGTATTTATATTCCCCTCAATATACCCAACTTTATACTTTGTTTTTAATATATTTAATAGAATATTTTTGGTTGTTGTCTTTCCGAAACTACCTATTATTGCGATGATTTTAGTTTCTTTTTTCTTATTACTTTTTAGGTATTCTGCGGCTTGTTTAATTTTCAAATCTTGTAAATATACGAAAAAAAGTGAACTGATAAAGTTCGCCAATGCAATATATAGAGGGAAAAACACTATACTTGCAATTAAAAACAAGTATGTTGAGAAAAGAATATTGGATAATATAAAAAATATAATTGAAAGAAAAACTAATATTTTTGCCCTTAAAGTAAAAACTAGCCTATCTCTTTTTTGAACACTCCTACGAAAAAAGAATCTCCAAAACCAAAAGTTAAATCTTTGAAAAGAATATTCTTCCTGTTGAAATAAATAAACAAAATCCAAAACTGGAAAAAAGAAATTAATTATTTTCATATATTTTGTTAACAAAATTTTTAATAATCCCACAAAAGAGAGTAGGCTTCTCTATATGTAGATTATGAGTTCCATCTTCTATTATTTTTAACTCTGAGTTCTTCACTAGTTTATTTATTTCTTCACCTATTTTATAGCTGGTTTCCATATCCTCTCTACCCCAAACTATAAGAGTTGGAATATTTATTTTTTGTAAAAATTCTGTTTGATCAAAAGGTACAACACGTTTGAAAACTTCAGCTTTACCATTTTTCTCTGCATTTTGTAAATCAATAGGTTTTAAACTTGATAATTTATTTATTACCATATTTGGTAGATATTCTTTAACTAGAAAAGCAAGTTTTGACTTAATAATTACTTTATAATCTGGTCGATATATTGATGGTGCTGCAAATAAAATCAAACCCGTAATATTTGGTAAATTTTCTGAGGCTAGAAAACTAGCAACTCGTCCACCAAAAGAATGCCCAACTAAGACAACATTATCTAAATCTTTGATTTCATTTTTTAACCAATTTTTGTATTCTGGAACACCCCAAGTTTTATCAAATATTTTGTTTTCACCAAATCCAGGGAAATCTAGTGTAGTGCAAACATACTCATCATCAAACATCTTTACTAAAATATCCCAGTCATGTTTGCTTCTCTCCCAGCCATGCAAAAAAACCAAATTTTTCTTCATTCTTCTTTCTACAGACCAACCACATAAAATATTTCTACCTCACCTCAAATCCATTTTTTTTCAAATAAACATTCACCTTTTGCATCTCACTTTCTACTTCAACATCAGTCAAAGTTTTGTCATAAGCTTGGAAAATTATTCTAAAGGCAATAGAAGTCTTAGAATTTCCCGAGTCATCAGTTTTGGTAAAACTATCAAACATATATATTTTCTCTACATTTTGTAAATTTAGATTTAAAATTTCTTTTTTCAAATTTTCAAAATCAAAACTTTCTGGGACCCAAGTGGCAATATCTCTTACAATAAATGGATAGATAGAAATCGGTTTGTATTTTATATCTTTCAAATTTTTACTATTTTCTACAAAAGGGATATCTATCTTGTTTTGTTCTATCTCTTTCACTATTTTATCCAGAGAAAACTCTACTAGTGCGGGCTTTTCATTAGTTTTTATAATCTCTATTTTCCCAATTTTTAGTTCACTTTCTATTTTACTTAAAATATTTTCTATTTGTTCCAAATATTTACTTTTCTTTTTCCCATCTTCTAGGCATATTATCATCCTTCTATCCTCACCTTCATTTAAGAAAACTGAACCTATTTCGAAAAATTTTACGATTTCTGCTTGCATGATGGGAAGATAGTTGTAGTTTTTTTGATAAGCCTCCACACCTCCTTCTAATAAATTATTTCGCAAATACGCTTTGTCCTCTGCTAGTGGTAATAAAACTTTTAAGTCACCTTTTTCTACGAATGTGTAGTTAAAAAGTTCTGTAAAACCTTCTCTACATAAAAAGTTTTTTAAATAATTCTCAAGTAAAAATCTCGGGTTATGGGAAAAATAATTATTCTCTACTTTTAATGGCACACTTGGGATATTGTCAAAACCGTAAATTCTCATTATTTCCTCCAATAAATCCTCTTTAATATTTATATCGAGTCTGTCTTTATGAGCTTGGATAGTAAAACTATTTTC
>CAYMOA010000016.1:0-15765 GCA_964391935.1 uncultured Candidatus Saccharibacteria bacterium
GGGCGGATATGGCAAAGAAACTTTTTAAAAAGGCCAAGAAGTTCAAAGAGATGTCAGGGTTTTCATTCGAAATTTACGGGATTTGTAATTCTTGTAAGAGGAAGTAATTGTGGTAAACTTTTTTCTATGAATGAAAAGTTTGCTCAATTACTTAAAAATCTAGACCTTACACCCACACAGATAAAGATATATCTAGCAAATTTAGATTTGGGTTTAGCAACAGTTTTTGATATTTCTAAATTCACAAAAATTAATCGTCCACAAATTTATTTAGATACAGCAATTCTTATAGAAAAAGGTTTTTTAGAGCTTGCAGCAAAGCGTAGGAAAAAATTTCTTGCCGTGTCTCCTTTTAAAATTTCAAAATTAGCTGAAGAAAAGAAAAATAAATTAAAAGAATTAGAAATGATCATTCCAGAAGTTGGTAAATTTTATGAAGAAAAAAGTTTGTTAAAAGACAATAAGTTTGAAATTCGGATTTACGAAGGTTTAGAAAATATTAAAAAAGCATATAGGTTTGAATTGGAGGAATCAAAGAATTCAAGAATTGATTTTCTAATAGGGGATATGGAAATGCTAATTGAGACGGTATCAAATAACTATATAAGAAAATGGATAAAAGAATGTAAGGAAAATAAGTTAATAGGTAGATTATTAACAGATAAGAATCTCAATAATTTTAACAACCTCAAAAAAGATTTTGTTGAAGGTGGAATTGAAACTAGGGGAATTGATAATTTCCTTCTAGATGGACATTTCGAAGTTTGGAAAGACTACGTACTTATTGTCTCTCTTGGAAAGATCCCAAAAGCAGTGATCATTAAAAATGATATCCTCGCAAATACATTTAAAGCAATTTTTGAAAAACTTTGGAAAAATAGTCACACTTAGTATATTTGTAGTAATTTCTTTACATTGTAATTGTACTGGGAAGTACATATAAAGTATAGGTTTTCTAGAAACATTCAAAATTGACATCTGAAATATTGTGTGTTTTTATTAAAATTGTATTATTTATACACCTTCAAAAAGAAGAGCAAAATAATATATGAACAATACAAAAATAATGAACCCGATCTTAGCTGCTCAAGTATCACATAAATACCTGGGTATGTTTGGAATGATTTGGATATCACTTATGGTGCTCACATTGTTATCAGCAGTAAAAACTATAAATATTTTTGGGATGGAATACGTAGTAGCTATAATTGCCTATCCAATAACTTATATCTTTGCAGATATATTTACAGAAGTATATGGTTATAGAATAACAAGAAAAATTGTTTGGACTGGTTTTTTTTCACTTATGTTGGTTGCTGTTCTTAGTTATATTTATTCCATAATTCCTTCTAGCCCAAGTTTTAATCAAAATGAGGCCTTTGATTTGATCTTTAAATCTGCTCCTGTGGTAGTTGCATGTTTTATCTCTGGTTTTTTCTCAGGCGAGTTAGTGAACTCATTTGTTCTTGCAAAGTTAAAAATACATTACATTGGTAAATATGAACAACTAAGGTATGTTGCTTCAACGTTTTTTGGACAGATAGTTGATAATACAATTGCCTTTACTGGGATATATTTATTAATTTCAAATTTCTATTCAATTGAAATTTTACCAACGTTAATAATTTCTTCGATCATTTTTTGTACTAGTGTAGAAATTCTCATGCTCCCAGTAACAAAAAGAGTTGTTAGATTCATTAAAGAAAAAGAGGGTATAGATACCTATGATGTTGGCACCGATTTTAATCCATTTAAGTTTGGATAAGAAAAAATTGAATCAGAAAGAGGCCGGGGTCCACTAATGGGTCCCAGGCCTCTTTCAACTTCGAGGTGGGAATTACCACATCCGTTTAACGGTTAGGTATGTCATGGTGACTATACCCACCAACCAAACGGTAAGGGCAACTTCATTCCAGTTCACTTGCATACCTTGGAACATGTAGACCTCTTAAGTTGAGAAATTAATGTAACACAAAAAGAGGAAAAAGTAAAGAAAATTGAAAATTTTTAAATTAATGAGAATGTCCGCCAAAGAAACCAGAAATAAAGATTACAAATAAGATACCCACCAAAGTTGCAATAATCGGCGAGATTTTATGTTTCTCAGAATGAGCATGAGGGAGAATGTCGGAGATTGCTAGATAAAGAATTGATCCAGAGAAAAGTCCTAAATAAATAAAAACAAAATATTCGTTTAACTCTAAAAACATAGAAGCCAAAACCCCGGTGAGTGGAGCCAAGATATTTAATCCAAAAAGTATTTTAAATAATTTACTAGACGCCTGGGAATGTATTAAAGTAGCAGTAGTATTTATTCCATCAGAAAAATTGTGCATGATTACGGCCACAGAGATTGCTAGTCCCAGCTCGGTGGAAAGCAAAAACCCGGCTCCGATACCAAAGCCGTCAATAAATGAGTGAATGATCATAAATATTGCTCCATAAATACCAGAACTTTTTTTCAAGTGGTTGGTGTGATTGTGGTGCGTGTGATCCTCGTGATGTCCATGTTCGTGAAGAGGGAAGAAAAAAGAAATTAAATGGAAACCAAGTAGTCCAAATAAAATAGAGTACAAAGCAATTTCTAGTGGGAAATTTAGTTGTTCATGGAGCTCCATTATTTCTGGAATGATGTTTAAAGTCACAACCGACAACATAACTCCTCCGGCAAAACCAAGGATAATGTTAAAATACTTTTTTAAGTAAATTACTAAGCTACCACCAAAAAGAACATTGGCACTGGCTAAAAGTCCTAGTAATATAGGTAAATATGTTTCTGTCATTTTTGTGATTCTATCAAAATATAAACCTTTTTGCAAGTTATTTGCAAATTGAATAAATGTGATATTTAGTGTTAATATGTATTATATGATAATTGATCCTACTTTTGTTTTAGTTATTCTTGGGGTGATACTTGCGATTGTAGGGAATATTTCCTATTTGATTAGTGTTCTAAAAAAAGAAAGCAAACCGCACCCATTTACTTGGCTAGTTGGGTCCATTGTTTCATCTATTATTTTTTTTGCAGCCTGGCGTGCGGGAGGTGGCATAGGTGTTATACCTATTTTTGTTTCAGAGTTTTTTACAATTTTGATATTTTTGTTTTCTTTGAAATATGGTTTCAAAAATATTAATAAAAGTGACAAATATTTTTTAGTTATCTGTTTGATAGGTATTGTTCCTTGGTTAATTACTAGTGACCCGACCTGGTCAGTAATTATAGTGGTTATAGTAGATCTGGTTTCTTTTATTCCAACAATTAGGAAAACTTTGCTACATCCAGAAAGTGAAAGTGTTTATTTATACATTTCAAATTTTTTGCGTCATTTATTAATTTTGTCCACACTTGCCATAATAAATATTTCGACATCACTGCACTCTTTCGCTATGATTATAATCAATTTTTTGATGATTTTGATTGTTTTAAAAATATTGAGAAAAAAACATTTTCTATTTTCTTTGTAACAGTTCTGTTATACTAAAGTCATAGAAAACATATGTTAAATAAAATAACAAAGAAATTATGCTTTTTCACAGATGATGAAAATGAAAAAAATAATTATCAAAGATCTCGAGAAATAAATATATGAAAAATAAAATGATGGATAATGAAAAAAGTTTAGAAAGAGTCTATAAAATGCCTTTTTCTAGAGTCTATCCTTTGTATATTACTAAAGTCGAAAAAAATGGAAGAACAAAAAAAGAAGTTGATGAAGTTATCTTGTGGTTGACTGGTTATTCTCAAAAAGAACTCAATGAACAGATAAAAAAAGACACAGATTTTCAAACCTTTTTTAAGCAAGCCAAACTAAACCCAAAGAGAAAATTAATCACCGGAGTTATTTGTGGAGTTCGTATAGAAGATATAGAGGATAGAATAATGAAAGAGGTTAGATATTTGGACAAATTGGTAGACGAACTAGCAAAAGGAAAACCAATGGAGAAAGTGTTGAGATAAATTTTTAGATAAGTGTTTCATTATGCTTCACCTTATGCTATCCTTATAGGATATGATCGTAGAAGTATTCAGAAGTGAAAGGAGCAGTGTTCCAGGGTGGTATTTAAAAGCTCCAAAAATTGTACAAGAGGATTCTGAAATTTTCCTTACAAAACTGAAGAATAAATTTAATGGAGTTCATGTTGGTTTTGATATTTCTGAAGAAGAAAAAAAATTTTTAATAGCTCGTGAAAAAAGCATAAATAAAACTTTTGATAAGTTTGGATTACTGCATGAAGGGATAGTAAAATTTCTAAACAAGTTTTATATATCTTCTTCTGAGAGTGTAGATCGTGCAAGAAAAATAATAGGTAATGAAAACTTTGGAGAACGGAATGTAAAGAGAAGTAAGCAAAATCAAAAAGTTTATAGAATGTTAAAAGCCGTTGTTATGTCCAGGAGCGATTTTTCTACTGGCTTCCTAAGTGATTCCTTACAGGAGATTGAGTATACCATTTCAACTTTGAATTCACATGAGATTCAAAATTTTAAAAGAAGTTTTTTGGAAATTTTTGTTACTAACAATTCTATTAAACCAGAAAAGTTGATTGAAGAAATTGTTGGGAGACATATTCAAAATATTGAAAACAGAAATAGGAAAATTGAACTTGATCAAGAAAGCGTCCTAAAGGAACCAGAAAGAGTGTGTAAAAAAACTTGGAAGATAAATAAAAAAGAGTTTGCATTGCATGAACTTAAAAATGATGCAGAACTTGATTATGAAGGAATTATGGGGGATAACTGTGTAAGTGGTGACGTATGGAAGACGCAAATAAAGGTTAATAAAAATGGGGAACAAGTAACTAGAATTTTTTCTTTGGGTTGGATTTTTGAAGGCGGAGAAGAAAAACCAATTTTTGAAAATACTGATTTTTACAGAAGTGGTTTTTCATTTCCAGAACAAATATTAGAAGAAATGATATCTGAAATTTTTGATGATCCAGATGATACAGAAGAGTTAAAACATATTTCCTACACCAAAAAAGATTTGGTGTTTAAGTCGTTTGACGAACTTTTTGCAAAATTAGAGGAAGTAATTAAAATTCACATGTCAAATTATTATGCTCGCAGATGGGTGGAAGATTTTAAAAAAATTGAAACAAGATGGAGAAATATATTAGAAATGAAAACAAAAAGATTGCCGCTTTTTACTATAGAATACAATGTTGTTCAGAAAAAAATAAGGCAAATAAAAATGAGAGGTAATGAGGAACCAAATGACCACACTTATGGAATTAAATATAGAAAGACATTAGTTGAAGCTATAGCAGAAATACATAAAAAATATGGTGTGGAAAGTATAGAGGAGATGGAGGGATTAGAAGGAAATGATTTACGTTTTGCAATATTAAAAAGTGGAGAAATTGTTTGGGATAGAGATAAAGTCCCTCTGCATATTCTTAAAGATAATTTAATTTATCCAAATACACCACTTTATATTAGTTAAAACTGTGCTAGACTCAAAATATTATGACAGTAGAAGTACCAAAAAATGTAATATTACAAAACGCCGTTTTTTTTATTGATGTGGATAAAATTTTTCCCAACCCTTACCAACCACGACGTGACTTTGACGAAGAAGCTTTAAAAGAATTAGCAGAATCTATTAAACAATATGGTTTGCTACAACCTGTAACTGTTTCTAGAAAGGAAGAAGAAAAAGAAGATGGTGGATTTTTAACTATGTACGAGTTGATCGCAGGTGAGCGTCGACTCCGTGCCAGTAAAATTGCCGGACTAAAACAAATCCCAGCTATTATCCGTGTGGGTGATGATAATAATACTCGTGCGGAGTTGGCACTCATAGAAAACTTGCAACGCGAGGACCTAAACCCAATTGATCGTGCAGTGGCACTTGATAGATTACAAAAAGAATTTGCACTCAAACATGAAGAGATCGGGAAAAAAATGGGCAAGAGTCGAGTGTTTGTGACTAACTCTATTCGTCTTTTGCAATTGCCAAAAGAAATACAGGAAGCACTCGGTAAAGGAAAAATTTCCGAAGGTCACACAAGGCCACTACTTATGCTTACCGACAAACCAGAAGAGCAGATGACTCTTTTCCGAGAAATGTTGATTAGGAAAATGACAGTACGCGAGGCAGAACAACTTGGTAGAAAAGTTGCTCAGGACAAAGTTCGTAAACAGCAATATATCAAAGACCCGAATATTTTAGAAATAGAAAACTCTCTCGGGGAAAAACTGGGTACACGAGTACATGTGGAAAAACGTGATGTAGGTGGTGTTATTAAAATTGATTTTTTCTCTTATGATGATTTAGAGTTGATCGCACAACAAATTCAAAAGGCAAATATTTCTGAGGATCAGAAGGGTAAGTTTGCTAAAAAGCTTGAAAATGCAATGCAAAGTTTGACAGGAAAAAAAGAAGTAAAAGAAATCAGTGAAGTGAATAGTGAAGATTTGGAAAAAGTTAATGATGAAATAGCGGGATTAGAAAATGCAGAAAAGTCTGATAAACTCGTTGACGACAGAGGTGTGGGCGAGGTGAAAAAAGATGTGTCAACAGAAGACGATGATTTATACAATATTAAAAACTTTACGATTTAAATTAAAATGAAAAAAATATTATTTCTGCTTACAATTACATTCTCTATAACTTTTTTTGTATACGCAGACAATATTAGTGGCCCAGTAATTACTTTAAAAAATACAGTTACAAGTATAGAAGTTGGGAAACAAGTGAAGGTAAATGTAAATTTTTCTGAACCAGTTATTCGTTTTGATCGAGGACAAGTGAGTGTTGATGGTGCAAGTTTAGAGAGTGTACGTAAACTCGGTCCCTACTCTTATCTTTTATTTTTACGAGCAAGTGAAAACTCTAAAGAAATAAATATTCAAATAGAAGCTGACAAAGTACAAAATTCTTCTAAAGTTTACAATGATACTGCTTCTAACGAAGTTACCATAAAAATTATCCAATTAAAACCCGTTGCCCCTGTTTCCACTGATAAAGAAATTGCAAAAATTCTAGATACTGTGGTGAGTGCAAGTCAGTTACAAACTCAACAAGTTCAGCAGGCACAACCGGTACAGTATTCTCAACCTCAGGTAACTTATATAAATTGTTATGGAGTAAATATTCCCTCGACTCAACAATGTATGCCACCAACAAATTCTTATAACTACAGCGGATACTATGATACTTACGGTAATTACTATACTACTACACCAACGTACACTACACCCATGTACAATTCTAATGTTTATTACTCACCTTATTCTTCTTATGGTTCTAGTTATTATGACACAGAAGAATATTATATTTCTACACCTAAGAGATCAAGAATAAGTGATTGGTTAGATTGGTAAAAAGTTTTTTTGTGCTGGAACCCAGAGTTGAACTGGGGACCTAATCCTCTTCAGGGATGCGCTCTACCAACTGAGCTATTCCAGCAATAGAGAGAATTTTAACACACAAAGGAGAATTTTCAAAATGTTTTATAAACAACTATTGTCCGATTCTTTTCTGAACTTCAGCTTTTATAAAATCTGTAAAAGTTTTTTCATTTTGTTGAATTTGTTTAGCTTGAGAATTTAAATTACTTAAACCATTTAATGTGTCTTGTGCTTGATTGTATGTTTGTTGAGCTTGCTCGATATAAGGGGTGGCAGCGATATAGGCACTATAGGCAATAGCTGCAACAACTAGCCATTTGAAAATCCAGAGGACAAATGTCCAGCGGCGCTGGAAATTCATATCACGGAGGATCTGATTATTTTCCCGAGTCACTGCTAATATTTCTCTTAATATTTTTTCTTCCATAAATTTAAAATTAGTATAATATAGATTTTAAAATAGGGAAGGTCAAATTATATTTCTTTATTCCTAATTAGAAGTTTTAGTAAATGTATTGAAAATTGCCATGAACCTATGACGAAAAGTACATAAAAAACTTTAGGTGATATGTCGATTGAAAAAACCCAAGGATTCTTAAGAAGAAATATAGACAAAACCATAAGTGAAAAACCGCTCAAGATAGCACCTAGATCAATTATCCAGTCATACCAGGTGTCGTAAATTGCTTTCTTCCCATCTTTACTTTTATAGAAAAGATAAAAAATGAATAATTGAATAAAAAAATAGATTATTAAGTAAAACATATTTATTCTTTTTTATCTTCTGGTAATTTTTCTACCTCTGCTTTTACTTCCTCTAAAGTTTTTTCAAACTGACCTTTAAGTGCTTCTAAATCAGTTTTCTCTGTAATCTTTTCAGTAAGTTCAGAAATACTTTTTTCTAAAGCTGCCAATTTACTGTAAATTTCTAGTAACGCCTTATTTGTTTCGTTTACTATTTTCTTTTCTCTCCAGTTAGTATCCAACTTATCTAAAAGAGTACCAACAAATTCTCTGATGTATCCGACAGTTAGGGTAAAAAGTAGTCCAAAAATAAGGAAGTCCCAGTACGGTTTAATTGCCTCTGCTGCACTACTTGTGGCTGCCTTTTTTGTTTCTAATGTACGAAGTTTAAGTTCAAGTGCGTTTACGCTGCTTGTTATATTTCCTTTTACTACCACACGGTCCCACCACTCCGGAATTGGTCCACCCATGTTTTTCTGACGATCGCGTATTACTTTTATTTGCTCATTAATCTTAGCCATATCTTTTTCAATTGCGGGTACACCATGATTGGTATGGATATAATTATCTATGAGTTCAGTGCCCCCGTAAGATATCAGTCCTGCAACTATTGGTACGAAAATTTCTTTCCCAGTCAACGTAACTATTCCTCTAAAAAATTTTTCTGAGAATGTCCTGGCTTTTATCTGTGGAGCACTATCTTTTTTAATTACATCTGGTTTTGTCTCTTTCATATTTTTATGGTTTAAGTATCTCAGATTTTTCTCAAATATCAAATATGCGGATTCCTTCTCAAAATGTAATTATTGTGTATAATGCAAAGTCCTATCGCAGAGGAGGTCTGGATATGTTTGATATCCTGCACAACTTCTTAAAAAAATTTTATCCAGAGGCAGTACAAGAAAACGATGCGAATGCCAGATGGATGACAGTAGCAATATTGTTAGATCTAGCATTTCTTCTTTTTGCGCTTTCTCTGGGTAACTAGGGCACCCAACTTTACGGGTGCTTTTTTTCTGAAAAAAACATTATTATTTGGTATAATGTGGAAATGTCAGAAAAAACTAATAATATCGTAGTACGTTTTCCACCGAGTCCAACTGGAGAAATACATATTGGCAATGTCCGAACTTTGCTTTTTAACTATTTCTTTGCCAGAAAAAATAATGGGAAAATTGTTTTTCGTTTTGAGGATACAGACAAAGAAAGATCAAAAAAAGAATATGAGCAACCGATGCTTGACGCATTACATGACTTGGGGTTGTCTTGGGACGAGGGACCATACCGTCAAAGTGAGAGAACAGATATATATAAAAAATATTTACATTTATTAGTTGAAAATAACTTGGCTTATGAGGATGCAGACAATGCTCAAGGCACAGGTAAAATAGTTAGATTAAAAAATATTGAAAGAGAAATAGTGTGGAATGATTTAGTAAAAGGTGAAATAAAAATAAATACTCATACTTTTAAAGAGCGCGATGAAGATGGGAATTTTACAGGAGAAAACGCGGCGGACATAATTATCGCACGTTCTATTGATGATCCTATTTATCACTTTACAGTTGTGGTGGATGATTGGTTAATGGGTATAACTCATGTGATACGTGGTGACGACCATATCACCAGTACGCCAAGACAGATAATGATTTTAGAAGCTTTGCAACAACTCGACCAGTCGGTAATCATCCCACAATACGCGCACTTACCAACGATTATTGGTGAGGATAAAAAGAAACTTTCTAAAAGGAATGGCAATACTTCTCTACAAAAATATTTGGACGCAGGATATTTAAAAGAAACACTCGTAAATTACCTGGCGTTTTTAGGTTGGAACCCGGGAGGAGAAAGAGAATTTTTTACTATCGAAGAATTGGTCCAAGAATTCTCTCTTGAAAAATGTCAAAAATCTCCTGCTCAGTTTGACGTGGTGAAATTAAATAATATCAATAAACATTATCTAGGAAAACTTTCTGATGAGGATTTTTTTGCTGGAGTTTTCAATTTACTTCCTGATGAATATAAAAAGATGGAAGAAAAAGATTTGCATAAATTTAAAAAAATAGTTTTGAAAGTTTATCGTGAGAGAGTTTCCCGTTTCCAAGAAGTTACGGATGCTGACGCAAATGGAGAAAATAATATGTTTTTTGAGTCTTCTTATATTAAAGATTTAGAATCTTTTGATTTGAATAAAATTTGTTTTAAAAATAAAGAAGGGCAACAAAGTTTGGAAGAAGCAAAAAGTAATCTTAAGTTAGTTTACGAAAAAATAGAAATTATTAGTGAAGAAAATTGGAATATAGAGAACTTAAAGAAAGAAATTTGGGATTGGTCGGCTACAGTAGGGCGAGGACAAATTTTGCACCCGTTGCGTATGATCATGTCACTAAAAGAAAAATCTCCAGACCCATTTACAATTATGGAAATAATCGGAAAACAAGAAAGCTTGCGTAGAATAGAAAATGTGGTAAGGTAACATAATTAACATGAAAAAATACATAGAATTTATCTTTGGTTCCGAGAGTGGGAGAGCTATAAAAAAATACAAAAAAGTCGTAGAAAAAATAAATGCTCGTGAGGAGTATGTTCAGTCTTTGTCGCAAGAAAAAATGCGTGAACTTGTTGGGATTTACAAGGATGAACTCAAAAAAATCGAACATGAGGGAGGAGATGCTATTTTCAAAAAACTAGACTCTATTTTAGTAGATGTATTTGCCCTTGTCCGAGAAGCGGCAAAGAGGACTCTTGGTGAGCGTCACCACGATGTACAGCTTATCGGTGGTCAGGTTTTATTTAATAAAGGTATTGCCGAGATGCGTACAGGAGAAGGAAAAACTTTGGTGGCTACACTTCCAACTTTTTTATTGGCTCTCGCTGGGAAAGGGGTGCACGTAGTTACAGTCAACGACTACTTGGCGCGTCGTGACGCAGTGTGGATGGGACAAGTTTATGAATACTTAGGATTGTCAGTGGGGATAATCGGACGTGACGAAAGTTATAGATACAATGCAGATATCCGTACTGATAAAAAAGCTGAGGATGAAAAATTACAAGACGAGGTAGGGAGTTTTAAAATTGTTTATGACTTTTTAGAAAAATGTAATCGCAAGCAGGCTTATGCATGTGACATAACTTATGGTACCAACAGTGAGTATGGTTTTGACTATTTAAGAGATAATTTGGTTTATGAAAAACAAGAAGTTGCACAACGTGATTTGTTTGCAGCAGTTGTAGATGAGGTTGACTCTATTTTGATAGACGAGTCGCGAACCCCACTTATTATATCTTCTTCTGCTGGAGAAGATGAACAGCTTTATAAAACTTTTCGTGATGTAGCCTCACAAATGTTTAGAGGTGTAGACTTTGAAATAGAAGAAAAAGAAAAACAAATTACTTTACTTGAAACAGGAATAGATAAAGCCGAGAAACTTTTGGGAATGAATAATTTGTATGCACCTGAAAATGCCAAGATGGTTCATCATTTATTAAACGCTATCCGTGCAAAAGCTATTTATGTTTTAGACAAAGACTATGTTGTTAAGGATGGGGAAATAATTATTGTTGATGAATTCACTGGGAGGCTTAAACCAGGAACACGTTGGAGTGAAGGTCTCCACCAAGCAGTAGAAGCAAAGGAAAATGTAAAAATCCAAAAAGAGTCAAAAACTGTGGCGTCTATTACTTATCAAAACTATTTTAGAATGTACGAGAGGCTCGCCGGTATGACAGGAACTGCGTCAACAAGTGCTGAGGAGTTTGGAAAAGTTTATGATTTACAAGTGGTAACTATCCCAACCAACAAAGAAATAAAAAGAATCGATCACAACGACGTGGTTTATCAAACAGAAAATGCTAAATGGAATGCGATTGTAGAAAAAGTAAAAGAACTGCAAACCAAGGGTCAGCCTGTTTTGATTGGTACAACTTCGATTGAGAAAAACGAAAGAATGGCCAAGTACTTTGATCGTTCTGGTGTAAGGTATGAAATGCTAAATGCTAAAAATCACGAGAGAGAAGGAGAAATCATTTCTCAAGCTGGTAAAAATGGAAGTGTAGTTATTGCTACAAACATGGCTGGTCGTGGAGTGGACATCAAACTCGGCGGCGCGCCAACTACAAAGGAGGAAGCTGAGAAAATCCGTGAACTTGGTGGGCTATTCGTAATCGGTACTGAACGTCACGAGGCGCGCCGCATCGACAACCAGTTGCGTGGTCGTTCTGGTCGTCAGGGAGATAATGGAGAAACTCAATTTTTCGTATCACTCGATGATGAGATAATGAAGCGGTTCGGTGGTGACTCCATGAAGTCAATGATGGCGCGACTAAACGTACCAGAGGACATGCCAATCGAAGCCAAGATGGTGAACAGGATTATCGAGCAATCACAAACTAAAATAGAAGGATTTTATTTTGATATGCGTAAACAAGTTTTACAATATGATGCTGTCCTTAACACTCAACGCGAAAGTATTTACAGTAAAAGAAAAAAAGTTTTAAATAATGATTTTGAATTAGTAGAAAAATATATAGAAGAAGCGATTGCTCAAAAACCAGAAATAGGTGAGATGAGAGTTGAAATGGAAAATATTGTAGGTAAAGAAGAATTCTTGCGTGGTGTAAAGATGACAATATTACAAGCGCTCGACATCCACTGGATGAGTCACCTCGACACCATGGAACATCTCCGCTCATCTGTATCTCTTCGTGGTTATGGACAACATGATCCATTGGTAGAGTATAAAAGAGAAAGTTTGCGATTATTTAAACAAATGGAGCACTCGATCCAAACATCTATTGGGAACTATTTATTCTATTCATTAAAGGAGGGAATAAAGAATTTTAGAACTGGAGTGCAAACTCAAAACCCGACAGATCTGAAAGTAAGTGGTGGGAATCTCGCAAGTTCAAATGGTTTAACAGAAGTTGGTCGCAACGACCTGTGTCCTTGTGGATCTGGAAAGAAGTACAAAAAATGCCACGGGAAAGAGAACTAATTTTTCCAATATTACTGATGTTTCTCAGTCAGTGAAACCTTGTAAAATAAAGGTTTTTTTGGATTTTTTCAACTCAATCTTATACAAAATAAGGGTTTTTTTAGAATTATCCAAAAAATCCTATATATAATAGGAATTTATCCATATTTTATAAGGCTTTTTAGTAAAAATTGTTTGACTCGGACTCCTGATTCCTGTAGGATATTGGAATCATCTTTGCCGCTGCGGTTATGTGTAGCGAATCAAAGATACGGTGTGGTTAGAGTCAGTTACGGCATGGCTATTGAGATAAGCTAACAAAATAAAAAACATGAGAGTTAAAAAACAACTATTAACATTGAGTATTTCTTTGTGTAGTATTATGCCAGCCTTCCTTCCAATCAATATTGCTCCGGCTATAATCGGTGAAATATCTGATAACTTGATAACAAAGGCAGAAGCTATTACAGACAACAGAGCCCAAAATATAGACGAATATTTCGCAAAAAATGACTTACCCTTAGCAGGTCATGGAGAGACTTTCGTAAAAGTTGCAGACAAATATAACTTGGACTATAGACTATTACCGGCTATTGCGATGCGTGAGTCAACAGGTGGAAAACAAGCTTGTCCTTATGGTAATGATGCCAATGTCTTCGGATGGCATTCTTGTAAGACAAAGTTCTCAAGTTACGAAGAGTCTATCGACAAGGTAGGAGCTCACTTAGCAGGAGAAATAAAGTCTACAAAAAGTTATTATGGAAACAAAACTGTTTGGAAAAAACTGCGTACATATAACTCTGTTATCAAACCATATCCTGACCAAGTTATCGCTATCATGAACAAAATAGAAAAAGGTCCTGTTCAAGAACAAGCGACTCTTGCTGAACTTGACAAGGTAGGTAATGAGGTTGCAATGAGATAAGAGTAATATTTCAAAATCAAAATTATTTAGAGTAAACAAAAAAACATCTGACACGACCAGATGTTTTTTGTTTTTGACAAAAGATGGGGTTATTATATACTCGTACTCATGAAAAAAATAATGAGTAAAATTACAAAAACAAAGAAAGACAATATCACTTCAACAGAAGTAGTAAATTTAATGATTAAAAACAGTGCCACAAAAAGTGATATACAGTTAGTAAGGAATGATTTAAAATTAGTAGAAAAAAACTTGAAAAAAGACTTAGCCTCCAAAGAGGATTTGAAGTCCACAGAAGAAAATATTAGAGCTGATATAAAAGAAGAGCTGAAAAGATACGCGACAAGAGAAGAGATGGCTGCTATGGAAAGAAGATTGGTAGATACAATGAGTTTAAATACAAACAAAATTTTGGGTGCTGTAGAAAAAATAGTTAATAGAGTTGAAAGAATCGAGGAAAAAGTCTTTTAGAATATGAAAATATATATGGTAGAATAGGCGGGTGATTCAAAGAAACCAAGATACCAAATTTCAAGTAGTCAGTGACTGGCCACCCGCAGGTGATCAACCAAAAGCAATCGACGGTTTAGTCGACGGTTTTGAAAGTGGGGAAAAGAATAATAAAAAAACTCAACAAACTCTACTTGGTGTGACAGGTTCGGGTAAAACTTTTACTGTGGCGAACGTTATAGAAAAACTACAGAAGACAACTCTTGTAATTGCCCACAATAAAACCCTGGCTGCTCAACTTGCTAACGAGTTCAAACAATTTTTCCCACATAACAAAGTTCATTATTTTGTTTCTTACTATGACTACTATCAACCAGAGGCCTATGTTTCTGCAACTGATACGTATATTGAAAAAGATGCGAGCATCAACGAGGAGATAGACAGGCTACGTCACGCCTCAACCCAAAGTCTTCTCACACGACAAGACACAATAATCGTGGCATCTGTTTCTTGTATTTATGGTTTAGGAAGTCCAGAAGAATATAAAAAAGAAAACTTGATCTTAACAGTGCGAGACAACCATACCAAACAAGATGTGATGGAGTCCTTGGTAAGAGTTCACTTTGAGCGAACAAATGCGGATTTAAAATCTGGAACATTTCGAGCGATAGGAAATAGAGTTGACGTGATGCCTGTTTCAGAAACTTGGATGGCGTCGATATTTTTCTCTGGAGGAGTTATCTCGATGATCCAGATCCTCGACCCAGTGTCGATGCGGATTTTAGAGGAGACAGACAGTGTGATGTTTTTCCCAGCCAAACACTTTTTGACCGATGAGAAAACCATGAGCAAAGCCATCAAGAATATTTCTGCAGAGCTCGAAACTCAAATAAAAAAGTTTGATAAATCAGGAAAGTTGCTAGAAGCAGATAGAATCAAGAGAAGAACTATGCAAGACATGGCGATGATGCGAGAGGTTGGCTATTGTAGTGGTATAGAAAATTATTCTCGCCACTTGTCAGGGAAAAATGAGGGAGAAGCTCCAGAGACTTTGCTCTCATATTTTCCACATGATCATAAAGGTAACCCAGAATTCCTAACTGTGATCGACGAGTCGCACGTGACCCTCCCTCAACTACATGGTATGTATGCCGGTGACCAAGCCAGAAAAACTAATCTGGTTAACTTTGGTTTTCGTTTACCTAGTGCTCTGGATAACCGACCTCTTCGTTTTGAAGAATTTCAGCAACGTGTTGGTGATATTTTATTTGTTTCTGCAACACCAGGAAAATGGGAAATAGAAAACTCCGATAAAGTTG
>CAYMOA010000017.1:0-13104 GCA_964391935.1 uncultured Candidatus Saccharibacteria bacterium
TGGTAGTTGCCATCGAGCCACATATTTCTCTGGGCAATGGACAGATCAGTCTTTCAAAAAAAGACGCCTGGGCATATATCGCCGACGATGGTGCCAAGGCTGCACAGTTTGAACATACTATTTTGATAACTAGTGAAAAACCGATAATTATTACAAAAAAATAATATTTGTGTTATAATATAATGCAATGAAAGAAGTAAATTGTCCATATGTGAAGATTTCGGAAAAAGATGCTAACGAGATTTCTCTTTATTCCGATTTAAATAATTTTACTTTTGTGAGTCGTGCCGAGGCACAGGGGGTGTCTACTCAACAGTTGGGAAATACAGTGCAAACACTGAGTGACCAGTTGACTGTGCCTTTTTTAATTTTAGTGCTTAGTTTTTTTGTGTTTATTTTTCTGATGTCTTTCGTCTATTTTTATCATTGGAAGAAATTCACAATGAATGATCCATTTATAAATGGCTTTATACCCATTTATTTTTTGGGCTTAATTTTATTCAGTGTTCCACTAATTTATAATTTATTTTTCTAAATATATGTTTAATGAAGATTTTCAATTACACCCTGACGAAAAAGTTATACTTTATGTACGGCGACATTGGTTTTTTTTGTTATTAGATATTCTGAAAATAATTTTTTATTTCTTGGGATTTGCTGTGCTAGTTTGGGTTTTTCAATATTTTAACTTTGTGCCAAATTTTGTTTTGTTCGGAGTTTCTCTTTCTTCTCTCGCTGATGTTCTACTTTATATGTGGGGGATCTTTTGTTGGCTTTTACTTGCAGAGAAAGTCACTGACTATGCTATTGATTTTTGGATAGTCACTAATAAAAGAATTGTGGACAGTGAGTTACAAAAATTATTTCATCGAAGTTTAGCAACGCTCGAACTTCGTGATATAGAGGATATTAGTATAGAAACTACTGGTTTTGTTTCCAGTTATTTAGCCTATGGAAGTTTAAAAGTGCAAACTGCCGGTGCCAGGAATGAATTTGATATGCAAAGAATTGGTCACCCGGAAATAGTCCAGAGAATTATTTTCGAAGCAAAGTTGGCTCAGGATAGGGAAGAGAAGGACATAGAAAAAGAGGAGGTAGAACAAATCAGTCACCGAGTTTTTAAAGAAGAAGTTAAAAATGATTTTCATATACCAACAGACCAAAAAATTTCAAAAGAACAAGAAGATTATGATTGGGCAAGGATTGCTGAGAAACAGAAAAATGATATTAGGAATATAGAGGAAGAAGTTGAAAGTATTGACGAAAAGTATAAGAGACAGATTAATGAAGCCCTGCGTACTGAGTAAATTTTGCAGTGTGGAAAACTTTTAATTTGACACTAAATTAATATATACTTAGCAGTATATGTTAAAAATTAAAAATATTTTATTAGTTTCTCTTTCTGTATTTCTTTTGTCCTCATGTATTGCAACTGCTCAGGTATCTGTGACTGGAGCGAACAATTATTATGGGGCAACTTATGCTACAAATAATTATGCGAGAACTAGTTTAGAAAAATATCCTGAGCTCTGCCCACTTTTAAATAAAACCATGATCCCTGGTGATATTGGAAATGAAGTGAAAAGATTGCAAGTAGTTTTAGGTCAAGAGGGCATTGCTTATCTAGGAGCAACTGGCTACTATGGACCAGTTACTAAGAATGCAGTCAAAGTTTTTCAATTGAGAAATGGAATAAATCAAACTGGAAATGTTGGACCACAAACTTTGGCAAGAATGCGTCTCTTGTGGTGTGGTGGGCAGTCTGGTTCAGTGGGGAATGTTCCTGGTGGATATATAAATAACACAAACAATAATCTATATAATACAAATAGTAATGGTCCGCTGGAAGTTTCTATTGCACCGATAACTTCTTCAGATACAAACCTGATGTTGGGGTGGAATTCTAAGTATGCATCTGCTTGTGATATTAATGGTGAGAGAGTCCAACCAAATGGTCAGCGAGTTTATAATATAACCTATGAGACAACTTTTACTATAAATTGTTATGGTTACAATAATGCAAGAGTAAGTAAGTCTATTGTATTAAGACCAAACCAATCTTTATCTAATCTACCAAGTATTAACTTATCTATTAATCCTGTATCAGCATTAGTAAATACTTATGCAACATTATTCTGGACATCTACCAATACTTATTCCTGTACATTAAATGGTCAAAGTGTTTCTGTTTCTGGATCGCAACAAATTTTGGTTACAAATGCACAAAATGCTTACCAACTTTCCTGTGCGAGTGCAAATGGGCAAAGCGTTTCTACAACTGTTTATGCAAACCCGGGAGCTTCGAATAATGCAAATATTTCTTCTGCAAATATTTCTTCAAATATAAATAGTATTTCATCGGGTCAATCAGTAACATTAACTTGGACTTCAAATAATACTTCTTCTTGTTCAGTAACAGGTGGGGCAAATACTTTTTCTGGGATTAATGGAACCCAAGTTGTATATCCTACACAAACTACGGTGTACACTATTTATTGTTATGGTTTGACTTCCGGCCCCCAAGTTACCAATCAGGTGATTATAAATGTAATAGGATCAACAAATACAATTCCAACGGTAACAGTTACTGCAAATCCGACGAGTATTACAACTTCTGGACAAGCGGTGACTCTGACTTGGTCATCAACTAATGCAACTTATTGTAATGTTTTGAATCCATCAGGAACAAATTTAATTTCTAACCAATCAATATCTGGAACATATACTGTTTACCCAACAACAAGTGGTAACTACCAAGTAACTTGTTATAACGGAAGTGGGCAATCTGGCACTAATTATTCATATATTAATTTAGCAGGTACTGGGTCCGGAACAGGTAATATAACTTTGAGTTCTACTACTATTAATGTAACAGGTGTGCAAAATATTTCTTGGAATATTTCTACCACAACAAATCCCCAAGGGATAATTTTGGGTCTCTACGATTCTAATAATAATTTTTATGGTCATATAATTAGAATCAATAACTATGTTACAAATAGTAGTTATAGTTGGACAATTCCAAAAGTTGTTTTTGACACAAATAATGATGGTATATCTTGTATTACCGTAGACAATCAGCAATTTTGTGGAGGTAGTCCAAAACAAGTTCTTGCTGGTACTTATAAAATAAGAGCAACTTTGTTTACTCCAAGTAATGCTTGCTTTGGTTTCTGTCAGCCAGTATCTGGGCAACAAATCCTGGGTACATATGAAAGTCAGAATTTTACCATCAACACTACAACATCTTCTGGGAATATAACTACTAATCTCACAGCCAATCCAAATAATGTCACCTCTGGTCAAGCTGTTGTTTTAACCTGGTCATCTACTAATGCAACTTATTGTAATATTCTTAATTCTGCTGGTGTAAATGTAATTTCAAACCAATCAACATCCGGAACTTATACTGTTTACCCAACCGTAAGTGGTAACTATCAAGTAACTTGTTATAACGGAAGTGGACAATCAAGTAATGCTTATTCTTATGTTACTGTAAATGGTGGTAGCACAGGAAATGTAACTTCAACTATTTCTGCAACACCGAACCCGGTTACTCCAGGTTCCGCAGTAACACTCACTTGGTCATCTACAAATGCAAATTATTGTAATATAAATGGGGGTACAACCAATTTGAGTAATCAACCCTCAGCTGGAAGTAGTGTTGTTTATCCATCTATAAGTACCAATTACCAGATTGTTTGTTACAACTATAACGGACAAAATGGAGCCAACTTTGTATTGGTGACTACGAGTAATAATACTTCTGTCACTCCAACTGCAAATATCTATGCTAGTGCACAAAATATAAGTTCTGGGCAATCTCTAACTTTGAACTGGTATTCTACCAATGCTAACACTTGTAGTTTGTACGGCAATAATAATTTATTAATTTCTAATCAAAATACCTCTGGTACTTATCTAGTTTATCCTACACAAACAACTAACTACCAAATAACTTGTACCAATAATTCTAGTGGCCAAACCGCTAACAATTATGTGACTGTTACTGTCAATGGTTCTACGGGAGGGAACAATATTTCTGTTGTTTCAAACTATAATAGACAGGTAGTTGTACAAGTTACAAATAATTCTTGTTCAGCAAATAACTATATTATGTGGGGTGACGGACAATCTACTATTATCCCAACCCAATGTGGGTCTGTTACTTTGACTCACCAATATTCTTACTCAGGAAGTTTTAATTTAAATCTGTGGGCAAATGGTGTAAGTGGAAATTATTTGCAAATAAACGTTCAATAAAATAAAAAATAGGTTATACTCTTTTGCAAATGTTGAATGCAACAGAACTGAGAAAAGAATTTAAAAGCAAAGAAGAGGAGATAGAATATCTCCGATCTTTGATCGTGCAACAAGATGACGAAAATAAAAAAAATAGTAGTTTTAATATATTAGCAAAAGAAAAAAGTGAAGATAAAGAAAGTCAGATAAATGACATTTTAAAAAAATATAAAACAGAAGAGCCGCAAAAAGTTCTACACCAAAATTTTATTTTAGGACAAGAACATGTAACTACTATCGGTGTCGGTTTATCTCCAGAAGAACACGATGATAAATTGCAAAAACTCATAGATATTTTTACTACCGATGGCATCCGGAATGTTTTTTCTATTTTAGAAAAGATGGACGACGCCCACTTAGAAGATGATTTTCACAGATTCCTTGTACAATATATTTTAAAATCCGATCCAGAAAAAAATAAAAAAAGAATTGGTAATTTAAAAGAAACAGCCAAAGCACTCGAAACTTCTTTATACCAAGTTATTCTACCAACAGAAAAAGAACAAACACCTGGGAATCAAAATATTCCAGCCGACCCCAAAAATGTTATAGCTCTGATGGAAAGATTTTTTGTGGGTATGCTTTCTATTTCTGACCCAACAAGTCCCGATAAAAATAAAAATTATTTTACAGTAGAAATAGCTAAAGCCCACAATAGCAATCAGATAAAATTTTACGTTTCTGTCCCCAATGATTTTCGTGAGTTATTTCAAAAACAAGTTTTAGCACTTTACCCATCAGCTAAAGTTGAGTTACAACCAGACGACTATAATATATTTGCAACCGAGGGTTTTTCTGTTGGGTCCTATGCAACTTCTGCAAAAACTGCTGCTCTACCTATAAAAACTTATAAAGATTTTGCAGGAGACACTATCTCGGTAGCTTTGTCAGTTCTTTCAGAATTAAAAGATAATGAGGAGGGGGCAGCGATACAAATAGTGATTCGTCCCGCAGGGGAAAAATTTTTAAAAGAGTATGGAAAAATGTTGGACAAGTTAAAACAAGGAAAACCTTTTAAAGAAATAGTAGCTCAAAAAACAGTTATGGGTTCACTTCAGTATGAGCTAAAAAATATTTTTAAAAGTGAAGAAGATAGAAAAAAAGTAACTCACGAGGACGAGGATGCTTCTCGACTTATTTCTGAAAAATTAAACTCAACTATTTTCGATACCAATATCAGACTTGTTGCATCATCGCGGTCAGCCATTCGTTCTTCACAAATACTACATGAAGTTTCTTCTTCTTTCAGACAATTTACAGAAACAAAAGGGAATGCGATAATTTTTAAAAATATAAAACCACGTGAGCAACATCAGTTTTTTAAACATTATTCCTATCGATATTTTGATGACCAAGAGTCTTATCCACTGAGTGCAGCTGAGCTCGCGACTATCTACCATTTTCCAAAAGGAGTTTCGGAAAGAGATTTTGGTGACCTCAAACAGTATGACTCGGCTCAGGCTCCCGCGCCAAAAGATTTACCTAAGGCTGGTGTCTTTTTAGGTAAGAATGTATACCGACATTTGGAAACTCCTATTTTCTGGGAGCCAGAAAGTCGCGTGAGACATATGTATGTTATCGGGCAAACTGGTACCGGTAAATCCGTTTTTTTGCAGAACATGATTATCCAAGACATTAAAAATGGGGAAGGTCTTTGTTTTATCGATCCACACGGAAAAGATATTTTAGAAATCATGGAGAAAATCCCAAAAGAACGTATTGACGATGTGATCTATTTTAACCCAGCTGATTTGGAGAGACCATTTGGATTGAACATGTTAGAGTATGATGTAAATCATCCTGAGCAAAAAACTTTGGTAGTTAACGAGCTATTCGCTATTTTCAATAGATTGTTTGACATGAAGGTAGCCGGTGGTCCTGCCTTCGAACAATATTTCCGTAACTCGGCACTCCTGGTGATGGATAGTCCAGAGTTGGGGAACACTTTGATTGAGATTTCTCGTGTTTTGTCTGACTCCGATTTTCGTCGTATGAAGTTGGAAAAATGTAAAAACCCATTTGTAAAACAATTTTTTACCAATGCTGAGGCCACAAGTGGGGAACAAGGTTTCGAAAACTATGTACCATATGTTACTAACAAGTTCGATAACTTTTTGTCTAATGAGTTTATGCGTCCAATCATTGCTCAGGAAAAGTCCACTATTGATTTTAAAGATATTATGGCCAATAAAAAAATATTATTGGTAAATTTATCCAAAGGAAAATTAGGAGAATTAGGTTCTTACTTATTAGGTTTGATTATCGTAGGAAAAATTCTGATCAATGCTTTTTCTCGTGATCCTAAGACACCAATACCTCCTTTTTACCTCTACCTCGATGAGTTCCAAAACGTAGCAACCGAGTCTATTAAAAGTATTTTGTCTGAGGCACGTAAATACAAACTTGGTCTTATCTTAGCTCACCAATACATCGAGCAAATCCCTAAAGATATCAAGGATGCGATTTTCGGAAACGTTGGTAGTAAAGCGATTTTTAGAATCAACCCAGAAGACGCCAAGTTTTGTGAAAACTTTTTATCACCAACATTTTCAGCCAAAGATGTAACTGGGCTCTCTGTTGGTAATTGTTATTTGCAATTACTCTCTAACAATACTCCACAAAAACCTTTCAATTTAAAAGTTCCATTTGACCAGAGTGGTAGCGAAGAAATAAAAGATGTGATTATAGAGTTGTCAGCACTCAAGTTTGGAACCCCGCGCGAAGAGGTAGAGGAGATGATTTTAAAAAAGTTTGATTTGTAGTCCAGCCACCAAAGACTTTGGTGGCTCAGCAAAATTATGTTATTATCAGAACATGAGCAAATTTATCGAAGGAGAATATTATCACATTTATAACAGAGGGAATTCAAAACAAAAAATTTTTCATGATAATGAAGACTATGAAAGATTTCTAAAATTTTTATATTTATCCAATTCTACAAAAAGAGTAAAATTTAGAGAAGATATAGTAAAAAAAAAGTTGGATGCTTTTGATTTTGAAAGGGGAGATTTGTTGGTAGATGTGTGTACATACGTTTTGATGCCAAATCATTTTCATATCGTCTTGTCTCCAGCCACCAAAGACTTTGGTGGCAAAGGTTTGGAAAAGTTTATGCAAAAGCTCGAGGGAGCTTATGTTAGATACTATAACTCAAAATATAAAAGAACCGGAAGTCTGTTTGAGAGTAATTTTAAATTTGAACACTTGAATAACGATCAGTATTTTAAATATATTTTTTCCTATATCCACTTAAACCCAGTTAAATTGATTCAATCTGACTGGAAAGAAAGGGGGGTTAGTGATATAAAAAAGGTAAAAAATTTTTTAGAGACTTTTGTATACTCTTCGTATTTGGACTACTTAAATTTAAACAAAGGTAAAAGCTCTAATATTTTAAATAAATCTTTTTATATAAATTATTTTGGCAATAAGTTAAATTTCGAAAAAGATTTGCTAGTATGGCTGAGCTTTAAGCAGCCACCAAAGACTTTGGTGGCTATACACAATTCGTAATTATATTTTATTTTTTTTGGCATATACTATAATATATGAACCAAGAAATAAAAAATTTATCACTATTACAAAAGTCTGGGGTATTTGCACTTATTTGTTTAGGTCTTCTTGCTCTCTCAGCCGTGTGGTTTATGTACAAAAGTTTTTCACAACAAGATACAAGAACTTTTGCTGTTGCAGGTAAAGGAGAAGTAGAAGTGCAGGCCACAAAGGCAACAATCACTGGTGAGTTTATCGCTGACAGTGAGAACAGAGAGAACGCGAGCGAGGCCAGAGAAAAGTTAACTGCAACTACAAAAAATGTTTTTGCAGAATTAAAGAAAATCGGTGTAGAGGAAAAAGATATCAAAACAGAGAACGTTTCTACCAATGCCAAGTATGACTATTGTTATAACTATGCACAGAACACTCGTATCGCTCTTCCAGAATATTGTAAAACAAATCCCAATGATCCAAAAGTTATTGGGCACACAGCATCACAAAACTTTACTATTTCTATCAAAGACAACAAAGAACTTGTAGAAAAAGTTCTAGGTTTATTACCAAGTCTGGGTGCACGTAACACTTATGGTCCTAACTGGGAAGTGGATAACGAAACAGCAGTACAACAAGCTCGTGAGCTCGCAGTACAAGAAGCAAAAGCCAAAGCAGAGGGGATAGCAAAGAGTCTAGGAATGCGTCTTGGCGATGTACAGTACTATTCTGAGGACCAAGGTGGGGGACAACCTTACCCAGTGATGTATGCTAAAGATATGGCAGTTTCTGCTCGTGCAGAGATGGCACCAGCCTACAACCCAGTACCAGTTTCTGAGGGTACAGACAAAGTAGTTGTAAATGTAAATATTACTTACGAGTTGAAATAATGAGAAAGCATTTAAAAAAATATTTCATACCGCATAAAAAAAACAACTATCATCCCCATCTTTTTAGAAATATTTCTATCATTACCATTTCTATTCTCAGTGTTTTTTTACTGGGCGTCTCTTATGGTAATTATGTTTTTCTTAGACAAACTGTTTTGGGAATAAATATTGCGACCAATGTTTTGATTGATCTGGCAAATAAAAATAGAAATGAAAATAACGTCCTACCACTAAAAAAGAATGACAAACTCGCAATAGCTGCTCAGTTGAAAGCTGAGGACATGATAGAGAATCAGTATTTTGCACATTTTTCTCCCGATGGTACTACTCCTTGGTATTTTTTTACCAAAGCCGGTTATGAGTTTAGTTATGCAGGAGAAAATCTAGCAATCAACTTTACAGAAGCCGAAAAGGTTGATAAAGCCTGGATGGATTCTCCTATGCATAGGGATAATTTGTTAAATGCAAATTTTAAAGAAGTTGGTATCGCAGCAAAAGAAGGGCAATATCAAAATGCAGAGTCGGTTTATGTAGTACAGATGTTTGGCTCTCCTGGAATACCAGAAGTTGCAGAAAATAAACCGGTAAAAATAATTCAAGAAGATAAAGATTTTATTTCTGTTAAAAAAAATATTTCTACCACAACATTAGAAAAAGAAAAAATAAATATTTCTGAACCAGAAATACTTGGTGTGCAAACATATTCCTCATGGACAGATAAATTTGTTTTTGAAGGTTCTTTTTACATACAGATTTTTTTGATATTTATTTTACTTGTCATCATGTTTGGTGTATTGCTCAGGATTTTTATTGAATATAAAAAGCAGCACTATAGACATTTAGTTATTTCTGTTTTGTTTTTATTATTTATACTTGTTTTAGCTTCCGTAAACTTAAATTTAATTAATTCTTTCTAAGAATTGCAAACATACCCACAGGAGTGGTACAATAGGGGTATCTTTACAAAGTAAAGTTAAAATTAAAATTATTATCTATGATTAAAAATATCTTTTATTCTTTATTAGTTACTACAAGTTTTTTTGTAGTTATGAATTTTGCAAATGCAGGCGTTTCTGGGACTACAGTGTATGTAGACTCAGCAGCTGTAGGTACTGGTGATGGTTCTAGTTTAGTAGACGCGTTTAATACGATCGATGATGCTTTAAATGCAACTACGACTGTAAGTGGCGATACTTTAGAAATTTACGGAAATTTTGTAACAACTAACAACCTAGTTATTAATAAAAGTGTTACTTTACACGGTAATACTGGTGCAAGTATTTCTACTTCTGGTACAAATCAATTATTTACTATTACATCACCGGATGTAATAATTAAGAATTTGAACTTTACTAAAACAGATAAAAATGGAGTACAAAACCTAATCGGTATTCAAGCTAACAATACAGAAATTGCTAATAACGTATTTTTAGGACAATATGTAATCGGAGACGGAGATGTTAGCCGTGCAATGGTTGTTAGTCCAGGTGTTAGTGGGTACAACATTCATGACAACAGCATAACAAATTTTAGACAGCCAGCGTATATTGATGCTTCAACTGGATCAGTAACAAATAATTATGTTACTGGTACCAAAGGTTGGGTAATTCTTTCAGATTCGAATACAACTCTTACTGGGAACACTTTTGGCACAAATGTCTTTGATTTTGCTTTTATTCCTGGTCCTTCAAATAATTATTCAGACATAGTTGCGATAAGTAATGCGAACGGAAACGCAATTATAGAAAACCAATTTGGTGGGACTCCTGTATTAAATGTTGTGTATGTTGATGCAAGTGTTTCTTTAACAGGAAACGGAACACAAGCCTCTCCTTACAAAACTATAACTGAGGCTTTAACTAGAGTTACAACTGGTGGAACTATCAGAGTCGCTGCTGGATCTTATACTGAGAACTTAACAGTTAACAAAGCTCTAACTTTGTTAGGTGCTAACTCAGGTATCGATGCAGTTTCAGGAACTAGAGGAGCTGAGTCAGTTGTTACTGGGAGAATCCTGGTAACAGCAAGTGATGTAAAAGTAGATGGCTTAAAAATTACTAACCCTACTTATTCAACTGCTTCTTCTATTCATGGTATCCAAGTTTTTGGAAACGGACCAACAATTTCTAATGTAGTTCTTTCTAACAACATTATTTCTGAAATTAATAATTCTACAACAAAAGGTGCATATGGAATAATGGTTCAAGCAGATGTAAGTGGAGTAACAATTGAAAAAAATAAAATAGATACTATCACCTCAGCAGGGTGGGCGAGAGGTATAGAAATCACTCCTAGTTGTGGAGTTGTAGGTATCCCACAAGCTGTAACTATCTCTAAAAACAGTGTAACAAACATCATAGACACTGCAGGGGATGATAGTTATGTAGTGAGTGTAGACTGGTGTAGTAGTGTTCCGAGAATTGCTGATGCTTCTCAAATAACTCTAGACAAAAATATCTTTGACTCGACAAAAGTTAAAAACCTAGACACAGTGCATTCTCTACTTATAGCCAAGAATTGGTTTGGTGCAGTAACACCTGACTTCTCTTCTGCGACTGGTTCTGTAATCTTTAGTCCTTGGTGTTTAGTGGACTCTTGTGTATCTATCTGGAGTCAACCAGGTTCAGGTCCATCACCGTCACCAGCATCAGGAGGTTCTGGTTCTGTAAGTACAACTACTGCGACTTCAACTGCAACTACTACTGCAACAAGTACAACAATTTTACAACAAACAAGTACTACAACAGAACAAGTTCTAGGAGCAAGTACATTCAACTTCACCAGAAATCTAAGTTTTGGTATGCGCGGTAACGATGTTTCTGAGTTACAAAAAATCCTAATAGCAAAAGGATATTTGAAACTCAAGACTGGTCAACCAACTGGTTGGTTTGGTCCTCTTACTAGAGCTGCCCTGATTAAATGGCAACTAGAAAACAAGATTCGTGCAGAAGGTTACTTTGGGCCTATCTCTAGAAATATTCTAAATCCAAAAAACTAGACACTATAAGTCTTTAACACAAAGAGCAGTAGATAATAACTGCTCTTTTTGTTTTTATAATTATGTGGTATAATATTCCTTGTAAGCCAAAGAAAGGGTAGTGACTAAAAGTAAATTTCTAGTCTTAATTTCTCCCTGACGGTATCGATTCAAAAAAATTAATACAGACTTTGTGTTTATAATTATCTTTCTATTTTTCCCCGCTCCGCGGGGAAGAGTAGAGATTAAACAAAAAATATGCCAATTACAAAAGCCAAAAAAGGTGAAATTCTAAAAGACTTGAACCAAATAATAGATAAGTCAAAATCTCTAGTATTTGTTTCTTTCAAAGGAATCGACGCCAATGATACTGTTGTAATGCGCAAAAAACTAACGTCAGAAAAAGTAGGTCTAAAAGTTGCTAAAAAAACTTTGATCAAAAAAGTTTTGGGAGATAAATCCTTCACTGGAACTCTACCAGACCTAGGTCAAGAAACAGCTTTTGCTTACGGAGAAGATTTGTTAGCACCAGCTCGTGAAGTTTTCAATTTCACAAAAGAGCATAAAGGTTTGTTCCATATCATGGGAGGAATCTTTGATGGGGCGTACAAAACAAAAGAAGAAATGATGAGTATCGCAACTATCCCTAGCAGAGATGTGTTGTTGTCACAAATCGCTTACCTTTTGAAATCTCCAATGCAACGTTTAGCTATTGCAGTTAACGAAGTATCTAAAAAGAAATAAATTAACAACCAGATAAGATTAAATAAAATTATATGAAATTTGAACAATTTTTAAATGATTTAGAAGGAGCATCAGTTCTAGAACTGAATGACCTTGTAAAAGCTATTGAAGAAAAATTCGGAGTTAGTGCAGCAGCAGTTGCAGCGGCTCCAGCGGCAGGTGCAGCAGCAGGTGGGGAAGAAGCAAAATCTTCTTACAATGTTGTTCTAGCTGATGCAGGTGCACAAAAAATCGCTGTGATGAAAGTGGTAAAAGAAGCTCTTGGTCTTGGTCTTAAAGAGGCTAAAGACTTGGTAGATGCTGCACCAAAAGAAATCAAAGCGAATGTTCCAAAAGAAGAAGCTGATAAGTTGAAAAAAGAACTAGAAGCTGCAGGAGCAAAAGTAGAACTTAAATAATAACTTTGCTGGCTGGATTATGATCTACGAGTTAGATCTGATGAAGGGTGTACACGGTTGCGCGACCACGCGCGGTTTGCATTAAGCTCTGATACATGTACAGCTTACGTGAAAGCTATAAAATCAGAGATTCCCGATGGGGTAACCCGAGTACGTTTGAGGCAACTCGAACTATTGGCTCGATCCAGCCAGCTTTAGTTTTATTTCAAAAAAATAAAACAAAAACAATTCGCAGTAATGCGGGTTTTTGTTTTTGTCAAAATTGCGTTTGTGGTTTTTTCTGCTACACTTTTCATTATGACTGAGA
>CAYMOA010000018.1:0-12160 GCA_964391935.1 uncultured Candidatus Saccharibacteria bacterium
CATTTTACTCTCATGTATAAATAAATAATAACACACCGAAAAAAAGATTGCAAGTTAGCCTATAAACCCTCTAAAATTGTCTTTGTCTAGGATTTCGTATACATCTGGATTGTAATTCTCAATAAATTTTTTATTTTTCCTTTTCTTGTTTAAGAGATTATTGTATGTAAATTCGAAGGCAGATACTTTGCCATTATCTATTTCTATATAGTCAACTTCTCCAGCCTGAGTATCTCGCCAGAAATAGATACTTGTGTAAAATCGACTATAGCTATTTCTCTTAAATCTTTCTATAAAAATAAAGTTTTCAAACAGACCCCCCACATCGCTCCTCGTTTTTAAATCACTAAAATTATTTATAAGCGCATTTCGTATCCCTAAATCATAAAAATAGATTTTACTTTTTTTCTTAATTTCATTTCTCATATTTCCTGAATAGGGGTAAAGCCTTTTAATAATAAAGGATTTTTCTAAAATATCTATATATCTCTCTACTGTCTCGTTCCGTACTTCAAGTTTCAAGGATATTTCATTAATGTTTACCTCATTTCCCACTTGATAAGCCAAGAGTTTTAAAAGGTTTAGAAGCATGTCAGGCTTTTTAATTCTTTCAAAGATAAAAATATCTTTTAATAGATAGGAATTTGTGATATTTTCTAGTTTTTCTATTTTATCTCCTACATCCTTCAACTTTACAATTTCTGGATATCCACCAAACAACATCGTTTCTGTCAGTAAATTGATACTGTGAAAACTTGAACTTTCTATTTCATTATATGACAAGGGAAAAAGATTGATCAAATTAAAGCGCCCTACCAAGGGCTCGCCAACCTGGCCAGCCAACTCAAAAGAAGATGATCCAGTAACAATAAAACTAAAACCAAGGTCCAAGTCTATTAGTAATTTCAAAGTCTTTCCAATATTTGGGATTAACTGTGCCTCATCAATAAATATATTTCTATAATTACCAATACGTGACAATAGTGCGCTACTGCTAGGAACTGAAAAGAGTGATTTTGCATCTAGATCTTCCCCCGATAGTTTTAAAAAGCTTAAACCTGATTTTTCAATAAACCTGTTTACCAGAAAGGTTTTACCTACCTGTCTAGGTCCATAAATCAACAGAACCTTGTTTTTTTCGAATTTTTCTTCAATTTTTGCTAGTCTTTTGATGTATTCCATGATGGTATTATATCTAACTATAAAAATAAGTCAATATTTTTATAGTCAACTATAATTTGACTAGTTTTTGATTACTTATTCATTTTTGCTACCACGACCATAGTCTCAATGTATTTATCGGTAAATTTAGATAATATCATATAAATATAGTTTAAAATTTGTTTTTTTAAACTCTCTTGATGCTTCATATCTAGTTTGTAAATACCATGAAAACTATCTACTTGCCAACCACATTTTTCTAATAAAACCTTTATGACTTTTCTATTAAAATAAAAAGTATGGTCTGGGTTTACTGTCGGCTCGTATTTGGTAAGTTTTTCTGTGAGATTGAAAAGGTTGAAAGTATTGGGTGTTGTCAAAATAAGTAGCCCACCTTCTTTTAACATTTTCTTGCATGCATCCAAAAACAACCCTGGGTTTACCAAATGCTCTATCAAATCCCCTGCAAAAATAATATCAAACTTTACCGGAAAATTTGCTGACTCGGCCGCTTCCTTCTTATAATGAACTGAGTCTTTTAGGAATTCTTCTGAGATCTCAAGGTCTAAACCATATACTTCTTTTGCTTTGTTTTTTATAATATTGTGCAGCCAATTTTCATTTGTCGGATCAACTCCCTGACCCCAAAAACCTACGTCTAATACCACATCTGTACTTCTTATTAAATTATTGACCAACTCTCTTTTTGTTTCATAAATCATGTACCAATTATAACACTTATTTTAGAAATAAATATTCTGTTAACATGTACCACTGTAATATAATGTTATAATCAATAAGATGTATTTAAAATTGCGTACTTTTTATCAAGGAAACCAGATAGCTATTAATAGTTTTTTTAGTGACTCTTTTTGGACTATGTTTTCGCAAAGTTTTGTAGTTTTTATAAATTTATTTTCAGTCTATATTTTAGCTAACATACTGTCTCAAAATAATTTTGGTGAATTCAAACTCATCACTACCTGGCTGGGTATTGCAGCTGGAATTGGTTATACAGGCTATTATTATATTCTCCCACAAAAAATTGCTAGGGGTGAAAGCTATAATTTAAATAAAGTTTTTTTAGAAACTTTTGTGAAAAGCTTACCGACTTTTATTGGTTTATTTTTCCTTTCTGCTTACTATCTTTACAATCATAATCTCAATCTGAGCTCTGGATTTTTCTTTGCTTCACTCGTAGCACCAACTTTATGTGTGTCAACTCTAGTAAATATCTATTATATGGGTAAAAGCAATTTTAAAATGTTTGCTTTAGCACAAAATTTTGTGGACACCATACAACTACTTGTTCTATCTTTGCTTGCGTATTACACATCAAACTTTATTTTAATAATTTCTATCTACTACTTAGCTACTATTTTTGCAAATTTACTAATTATTGCAAAAGTTTTACACGATGATAGAAAGATAAAACAAGTAAATAGACCAATAGTTGAAATACCATCACTTCCAATCCCAGAAAGGAAAATGCAAAGTAAGCTAAATATTTCTGGAATAATTCTTGGATTTACGAACCAGATTGATAAATTACTAATTTTTCATTTTATCGGGGCTGCCCCACTCGCTATTTACTCAATCACTTCTGCCATGAGCGACCAAGCCCGCACTCCTATCAAAGCTCTATCTTCTGCAATTTTTCCAAGAATGACAAAGGATAGATTTACTAAAAAGAAACTTTTTATTACTTATTTTATTTTGACTTTGCTATGTATATTTTTATTTTTGATTCTACTTGTTTTATATCCATATATATTTAAATATCTTTTTCCGAAATATATTGAGTATATATACTTGGCAAATATCGCTTCACTCTCTATCCTTTTTGCTCCAACCCAACTTTTGTATCTATATTCTCAAAGTAAAAATGATTTGCAGACTCTAAACACATATGCAAACTTGAATACTTTTTTACAAATAACTCTTTATACTCTTGCTACATTTCTAGGTTCTATTGTTTTGTTTTTAATATTTAAAACTTTGATAATGTTTTCTTCGACTGTCTATCAAATTTTCAGAATTATTAAATCTTAAAAGTAAACTATTTCTTTCTCATCACCCAAAAATAACCAAGAGGAATAGAATTTACTAACTTCTTGTAATATGGAACCAGGAGCAGGATTTTATCAAGAGAAACTAAAATGAACTGCATAAAATTATACAACCACGAAAAAGGAAAAATTCTGTAAATTGTAATGATTTGAAATATCAAAGAAAATATGCCAGTTCCTAAAGTAGAAATATATACAATTTCAAAACCATATTTCTCTGCGAACTTTTTATAAGCACTATCAGTGTAGCGAACATAGTCGTCAGGAGAGCCATGTATCTGGTGCATATATGGGACAGAAGATACAAAAAGACCACCTGGCTTGATGACTCTACTAACTTCTGAAAAAATATTGTGTGTATCAAAAATATGTTCTATTAAGTTCATGGTCAATACATTGTCATAACTTGCATCAGCTAGTGGGAATTTTTCTTCTATATTGAACTTTAGATCATAGCCATATCTGTCATCAATATTCACAACAGTAAAAGTATGATCACCATTTATTAGTTTGTGATAATCGGCATTTTTACTTCCACCCAAATCTAAAATACTTCCCTGTAAAGTTATTTTACTAAGTTCTTCTTGCTGCAAATCTCGGAGGATTGATGTACCAATTTTTGTCATACCAAATTATTTCTCACATCTCCAGATCAAATCAAAAGAAAAATGTTTCGGAGAAAACTTTACGAATTTTGTATATCTGCCCAGTCCACTCACCTCTACTTTACTAAAGTGCTTACCTAACAACTCTCTCAACTCATCAAATGAAAAATGGTTTATGTGTGTTGGATCAATTAAAGGAGTCCCTTTTTTTGTAGCCATAGCCAATCTAATTCTATTTTTTATTGAAAATGCATTGGGAACTGAGCCAAGGAAAATACCACCTTCATTTAAATGTCTAGCAACTTTTTTTATCACTTTTTCAGGAAAATATAGGTGTTCTAATACCTCACCACAAACAATCACATCAAATTTTTCACCAGCAAGTTCTTGCCAGTCACCGAGCAAGTCCATAACAAAAAATTTATTCCCTTCATTTTTATTTTGTAATAAATTTTTTGCATCTTCTAGTGCCACAGGATCAATATCCACTCCCCACACTGTGTTACCTTCTACAAAATGTTTAGTTAAAACTCCGTTGCGACAACCAATATCTAACACTTTTTTCCCGGTTCCAATATTTTTTTTCAAAAATTCTGAGCGACCCTCCTCCATAATTGTAAAACCAGGTCTTCTGTTCTTTGCATGGTGTTCTGTGTAAATATTTCCTATTTGTGACATGTATTTTTTTATTTAATCTATTAATTATTTCCTCATCTCAAGCATTGAGGACATAAACACATCCTCGATTTTTGTCTCATTACCATTTTCTACAATTTTATTTTTCAACATTTCTTCTGTCCCTATTACTTTATCGACTTCCTCTTTTGTAAAAGTATGTTTTGATAAAGCCAAAGATTTTAGATAAGTAACGGAATTATTATAGTCAGAACCCACAAAAGTCAAACCTTCTGACTCTAAAAACTTTCGCACAGAAAAAAGTGGAACATAAGCAACATAATCAGAAGCAGGAATAAGAAAAGAAAAATATTTTGAAATAAAAACTTGTAATCTTTCTTTTAAATTGATCGGCATATTAGCATGTGCATTGTCCCAAAGATGTATAACCTGACCTCCTTTTTTTACTTTCTTTACAGAATATTTTAAAAACGGGTGTAGCCACTTAACATGTTCGAGAGTTGAGAGAGAAACCACAAGATCAAACTCTTCATTGTCCAATTCTTTTACTTCAAAAGTTTTGTAAGCAACCTGGTCCATAACTCTTACCCTGTCCCCAAACTTGGAAGTTAACTCTCTTGCTTTGTCTGCGGCTACTTTCCAAGGTTCCACTGCTGTGTATTTAAAGTTTGGAAACTCTTGTAATAGCTCAACAAAATTGTTCGAAGTACCAGAACCTAAATCAAGAATGGAAAGATTAGGGTTCGCGATCAACATCTGTCTCAATTGATTTTTTAATTTTTCTTTTGAAGGTTTCATAAGTAAGATTATAACATGAAATATAACTATTTTTTAAAAAAATTTTTGACAAAACTTATACTATCATAACCACCATAAAGCCAAGCTTCCCAGACCCTATCAGACTCATGCAAAGTCAAACTGTCACGACCAATTCTAAAAATATTGTCAGAGTTTTTCCAAAAACTTGGCAAGATAGAAAAAGAGGCAAGATAGCCAGAGTTTTTAATCACTTCCTCTGATTCTTTGCTCATGTTGGTGATACTGCCAAATGGATAAGCGAAGAAATTTATTTTCTTGCCTATTACACTTTCCAATTTTTCTTTATCTTGCTTTATTTCTTTTTCTAAGGTTTCTTTATCCCAAGATTGCCCTAAGTCAATATGACTTTTAGTATGCCCACCTATTTCAAAAAGTGAATTGTTTGCAAAAAGTTGTAGTTCACCCGTTGTAAGGTAATCAAACTTTTTACTTTTTCTTCTCAAATTGTTTAAAGTAAAATTATCGCCTTCATCCCCTTCCAAATCTAAAACTCCAGAACAAATAAAAAAAGTTGCTGGCAAATTTAGTTCAGTGAAAACGGGTGCAATAACAGAATGAAAACATTTGAAGCCATCATCAAAAGTTATCACAATATTTATTTTTTCTTTACTTAAATTATTTTTTTTGTAGGCATCAGATAGAGAAACAACATTGTAGTTCTGCTTTAACCAAAGTATTTTCCTTTTAAATTCCCCACTCTCGTTCTCATCTATATCATGCAGCGCTAAAACTCGTATAGAAAAATCTTTTATGAAAAATCTACTAAAATATGAAAAAAATATTACCAGAAAATTTCTAAGCGAGTGGCTTCCTGAAATCATAAATATTTTTATTCATAGCAAATTTCTTAGCACATTTTTTACATGACACAACTGCTGGGTCAGAAAAATCCAAGTCACCTGCGCAAAGTGGGCAAACCAAAATATCTTTTATGTCTTGCTCGGTCACATTTTCATTTACCACTTCCCCTGGTTTTTTTATAAGGGCAACTGTACGTGGTCCAAAGTCAAAGTAGCCTAAAGTATTGTCAAAGATAACTTCGAGTACAAAAAATACCGGTAGCAAAAAAGCTGTTTTAGTAAAAATAAATCTTGCAAAAAAACCTGTACCTAAACTAGTTAAATATTTAAAACCAACTTGTTTAGAAACTTTTTTAAAAAAAGATGGATGTGTCCCAAATAGGAGTGGTTCGTACTCTTCATGATCTCTTTTAAAACTTTTTTGCGGTTTTGCAATTATTCTGAGTGGATTGAATTTGTTGGCATAGTCCATCACAAACTTTGACCCTGTACCCATCACTCGAAATATTTCTCCCAAAAATTTATCCGGTAAGTTCATATGATGGAAAACTCGTATACTTATCCCTCCATTAAAAGTATTTTCTTTAAAGGGTAAATGGTAAGCATCGGCTGCTACAAAAAAAATATTTTTATCATCTTTATTATTCTCACTCGCTATTTCTAATAAATTCATAGCATAGTCAGTTATCACAACTTTTCGGCTATCTCTCTTATAAAGTGGGTAAGAACGAGCATACCCACCACCAACATCTATAAACCAACCACCATATTTTGGTAAAAGTTTTTTGGCAATACCTGACTCAAAATAATCCTCAAACTTTGATCGTGCATGTTGCCAAACTGTCCGGTAATCACGCCCGTTATAATCATGTATTTTTTCTGTTTTTTCTTGCATATTTGTTTTGATAAATTATATCACGAACCGACTTTTTTCTAAAATTAAATTTCTTTTGCAATCTCTCTTGCCAAGCTTTTTAAACTGTGTTTTTCTAAAATTAACTCTTGTAATTCTTTTACTATTTTTTGCTTTTCTTCTAGAGATATTTTTAAATACTTTTCTAATTTCTGAGCTAAATCTTGACTATTATCTTGCTCAACTTTTAAATCATCCCCCACAAATTTATTTATCATCTCATTGAAGTCAACTGATGTGGTGAGAGGCAAACAGCCACCAACCAGACTTTCAAAAATTGTTTTGTCGAGCATCCCACTCTTAGCAACGTTGATGTAAATATCGCTTTCTTGATAATACCTAAATGTCTCCTTGCTAGGGACCCCACCACAAAAAACAACTTCTTCACCTAGTCCTAGTTCTGATTTTAAATTTTTAATTTTATCTTCGTAGCCTGGAAATTTATCGTGTGATGTTCCACCGACAAAATATATTTTAAAATTATTTATATTTTTATCTTTTAATATTTTAAGTGCATGTAAAATTACCTCTGGTTTTTTTGATGGATCGAGTCTAGCTAGGAATAAAAGTTGATTGTTTTTCTTTTCAAAAATATTTTTTTCTGGAAGCACTAAAGATACTCCTACCGGCATTTGTTTTGCTTGTGGGAATTTTGTTTTGTTGGCAGTATAAGAAAATTTGGAAGTGAAAAAAATATTGTCACAGAACTTTCCAAAAATATCTCGTAAAAAATATCCGTGATAATGGTTGCTCCAGAGAGCAAGTTTTTTCCCAGTAATTTTCCAAATAAAAGCGCCCAAGTATAAATACTCGTCATTCATATGTACAAAAACTTTTTTATACTGACCTCTCAATGTAAATAAAATTCTATAAAAATTGAAAATATAAAACAATTTATTTTTATTTTTTTCTTTTTCTAGAGAAAAAACTTTTACATTTTCCGGTAAATCATACTCCCCCATATATAAACAAATCACAAATACTTTGTCATAATGTTTAGCTAGTTCTGCTACCCAAGATGTCATAAAACCAAGAGTTGTAGAATTTTTATTTATTTCCTGAGTACAAATTAGTAAATTATTTTTCATAAGATTTTTTTAGTGTATTTAAATATTCCTCTTTTGTTTGTAACATTTTAAGTGAGTTCTGCATCTTTTCTTGAGTAAAGTTTTCATAATTGACTAAAGCTTGTTTGATAGAATTGGTAAAATCTTTTACTTTATAAGTCGGACAAACAACACCGTTTAAATTATCAAAAATAAATTCTCCTGCACAGCCAACATTGGTCATTACCACTGGCGTACCGCAAGAAACACTTTCGATAGGTGTCATACCCCAACCCTCATACCAAGAGGTGAGCAAAAATAACTTTGCCTTACTATATTCTACAAATGGCGTGTCAGAAAATTTCTCGAAAATAATATTTTCATGCATTCCAAACTTTTCTTTTAAATATTTTTCTTGTGAACCACTCCCCACTATTTTTAATTTATAGTCTTGATATTTTTTATCTTTAACAAGTTCTAAAAAACTTTTTATAGCGAGAGGTATATTTTTAACTTTTTCTAAACGGCAAAGCACAAGAAGAAAATCACCTCGGACTTCGTCTCGATCCTCTTTAAATAAAGAGGATGTTTCAGTACTCAAATCTCCTACAAAAACTGGTGAGACAAATATTTTATCACTTTCTATTTTTAGATCTGTCACTAAATATTTTTTAATTTTGTTAGATACAACACGAATACTCCCAGCATGTCTAATCACAAATTTGGCAATCATAAACTGAAAATAATTTCTCACACTTTCGCGTCTAAAATATTTGGAAGAAATATCTGTGTGGACTTGGACCAACAATTTATATTTAAAAAATCTGGAAATTAAATAGCATACAAAACCTATCTCAAATGGGTCTTGGGAAGAAATCAAAATATTTTTTTTATTTTCTAAATTATTTTTTAGTTTTTCTTTTCTAATAGCCCAAAAAAGACTAAAGAAAAAAAATATTTTATACCTGTAAAAAACCGGAACAATTATAAAATTATTATCAATTATTTTTTCTTTCGTTCTATCTTTTGTAAACACAAAACAATAGTACTTTTCTATTTCTTCCCATTCTGAATATTCTTTTATTCTTTTATAGACTCTGCCACCTTTATCAAAAAGTTTTTGTTCTGTCCCTACTGTGATTATTTTCATACTAAACATTTTACCATTTTATTTCTCAATTAATTTCATAATTAGTTTAACAATATTTTCTTTATGGGCAGGATTACTTTCCGCAACAAGAATTGTAAACGCGGTTAGTGCTGAAGGAGAAACTTTGCCAGTATCAAGTCTTTTATTTTTCTCGAGATACCACACAAACGAAAATGCACCAGTTCTCTTATTGCCATCAACAAAAGGATGGTTTTTAATTATGAAATATAAAAGATGCGCAGCTTTTTCTTCTACACTTTTATAAACGGACTGACCACCAATACTTTGCATAATATTTCCCACAATACCATGCAAAGATTCTTTGTGTCTGTCTGTTGCGAAAAAGTCAGTTGCTTCTCCCCTCTTTTTTAGAACACTCTTAAACTCATCTATTGATTTTTGTAATTCTTCAACTTCTAACCTTACCAACTCTTTGGTAACTTTTTTTGTTTCGAGCTGACCTTTATCATAAGCATCCAAAGAAAGCCAGGTGCTTGCGAATAGTTTAGTTAAATCAATAGCGTTTTCAGAGTTGAAACTATCATAATGCTCGGGCAGAACTTTCTTAAGATCCTCGACAGTTTCTAAAAATTTTTTATAGTTTTTCTCAATTTTCTTTTTATCAACTACAAAACCATCGGTCACATAACTTTTCAAAATTTTTGTAGCCCATTTTCTAAAAACTATTGCCATTTTAGAATTTGTTCTATAACCTACACCCAAGATTATATCTAATGAGTAAAAATTCACAGGTTTATCAGAATTTGCAATGTGCATTTTTTGCACATTGCTTTTTTCATCCACTTCATCTTCACCTATAACTTTGTTGATATGTTTGGTTGCAACTGTTCTATCAATACCAAAAAGTTCAGCAATTTGTGCCTGCGTAGCCCAAATTGTTTCTTTAGTAAAATCACCCTTAAACTCAATTCCTCCATTCTTTCCCTGGTAAATAACTACATCTGTATTAATTTTGTTATTAGTTTTTTTATTTTTCATACATATATAGTATATCGAACAAATGTTCGGGTCGCAAGTGGAAATAGAAAATTTTAGTCTTTCATCCCCATCTCTTCTCTGATACGAGCGTTACTATTGATGACTTCTTGCAAAAGTTTTGGCAAATAACCTGCTTTTTCTGCAGCTTTGACTATTCCATTAATATCTTTTGGAAAACATTTTCCACCAAAGCCACGTTTATCTTTAAACACTGCAGTATGCATCCTATGTATCCGCCCATCAAGAAGCCAAAGTTCTCTTAACTCATCGTAGTCAACATCAAAAGTTTCAGCTATTCGTGCAAACTCATTACAAAACATAACCTTGGTGGCACCCCAAGAATTTTCCATATACTTTGTTAATTCTGCTGTCTTTGCATCGGTCTGTATAAGTTGTGGAATGGGCCCAAAAACTTTTTTGAAAAATTGCAAAATCTGACTTGTGGTATTTCTTTCGCCACCAAAAATCTGGAAGTGATGCTTTTTCATGTCACGTGGGTCAAGAATTCCCAACCACCACTGAGTAACATAAGAGCTTTCTCCCATATACTCTGGTGAAAAAGCGATTTTTTTATTATATTTTTTTACAAATGAATCTGTGGTTCCTGGAGGAACAGTACTTTTAATTAAAATAACCGGAGTGTCTAGCCACTCTAAAACACTTTCTACATAGGATAAATCAACTGATGCATCCTGACTCATAGGTGTTGGCACTGAAATTATACCTAATTCACATTCATTAATCTCATCTTTTGAAGAAATCCTTACATCTTTTATTTCAGAATTCACATCAAATATCCTAACTTCAAAATGATCCTTAAAAAAATCAACCAGCCCTTTTCCTACATACCCATACCCTATTATTGCAATTTTCTTTTTCATATTACCATTATAACAGATAAATTAATCTAACTTAAAATGTCTTTGTATTGTTGAAATAAAGTTTCCCAAGATTGTGGCCAAGAAAAATTTTCCAAATTTTTCATGTACTCAGAATATTTTTCTATGTCGCACATTTTTAAAATGGCACTTTTAATATCGTCTTTGGAGAATGGGTCAACGAATATACCGATCTGTGCTTTCTTTAAAATTTTGTAGAAACCTGTATTTTTAGTTAAAATTATTGGTAATTTCACAGAGATAGCTTCTAGAACAGCGTTGGGAGAAATATCAGAAATAGAAGGAGAGAAAAAACAATGTGCGGATTGTAAGTCGTTGAGCAATTGATCTCTTGATCTTCTTTTTGTATCTAGAATAATTTTTGGGTTATTTATTTCTTTGAAAATTTCTCTCGAGAAATCTAAATTTTTAATTTTGATTTCTCTGCCAGGTGCTAGGAATATTTTTTCTGTTTCTTTTTCTACTGGCAATTTTTCGTCCTGACTTATAATCAAATTCTCAACAGGATTGTAAACAACATAAATTTCTTTTGGTAGATTATAAATTTTAGAATAGATATCTCTTTGCCACTCTGTTGTAAAAATAATCCCACTGCAATTTACATAAATAAACCTTTGAACAATATATTTTAATTTCAAAGTCAAAGAGAGTTTTATACTCCCTATTTTAATTTTTTCATAAAAAGTATCTAAACTTTCTAAAGACTGCTCTACATACTGTTCATGTACCATGTCACCCCCGATACGCAGTAAAACTTTTTTTTGTAAAATCATTCCAACTAAAATAGACGGCAAAGCAACAGTAAAACCGTCAAGAGCTAGAATAATATCTTTATTCAAACTTCTAAATAAAATTTCAAAGAAAGCCAGTAAGTGTCGTACGCCACTTGGAAACTTTTTATATTTTTCAAAATTAAAAATTTCCCACCCAAAATGATCGTGAAGTTTCTTTGCATGAGTAGACGGCCCTCCCGGGGTCGGAGGCATATGCGGTGTGGCTAGCAATATCTTTTTCATATTTTCTTTTAACATTTTATCAAATTTTTTCAAAAACTTCTTTTTCC
>CAYMOA010000019.1:0-1420 GCA_964391935.1 uncultured Candidatus Saccharibacteria bacterium
TAGTTTTCCCCTTTTCCCCGTGGATAAGTCCGAAATAGGCAATGTTACAAGGATTTTATTAGATATTTATTTGGTATAATAAACAAAACACAAATAAATCTATGGACCCAATCAAAGGAAGAATCCCCCCACAAAGTCTCGATGCAGAGATGCACATGCTTGGAAGTATTTTAATCCGCCCTGACGTTCTACATGACATCTTGGTCTATTTCCGAGAAGAATATTTTTATGCAGAAAAACATAGAATTATTTTTAAACATATCCTAGATTTATTAAATAAAAACGAACCAGTTGACCTGGTAACAGTTAGCTCTAAAATGCGTGATAGTAAAAGTCTAGACGCAATTGGTGGTATCGATTATCTGATGGAAATTTCTGGAAGTGTTGGCACCTCAGCCAGCGCTGACTATTTTGCAAAAGAAGTTTATAAAAAAGCTATTCTCCGAGATCTCATCCGTGCATCCAACAAAATTGGTGAGCTAAGTTTTAATGAAATAGAAGAACTCGACACCACTCTGGAGTTAGCAGAAAAAGAAATTTATGATATCACCCAAAAAATCGGAAATACCAATGCTCAGTTCGTAGAAATAAAAAATACTTTGGAAGAGGCGTGGGCAAGAATCGAAAAAATGCATGAGCGAAGTGGTGAGCTGCGAGGAGTGACTACGGGTTTTAAAGATCTCGACAATATGCTTTCTGGTTGGCAAAAGTCTGATCTGGTGATCCTCGCAGCTCGCCCCTCAGTCGGTAAAACTTCCCTCGCGCTGGACTTCGTAAGAAATGCAGCTGTGCACGGCAAACATGCAGTGGCCTTTTTCTCACTGGAAATGAGTAAAGAACAGTTGGTGGACAGAATGGTGAGTGCTGAGAGTAAAGTTAACTCATGGAAACTTCGCACCGGTGCGAAGTTATATGACAATGAGTGGCAACTTTTGCAGGAGTCATTAAATAGACTCCGAGCGGCCAATATTTTTATCGACGACGAGCCAGCTATTTCTCCAATTAAGTTAAAAAGTAAACTTCGTAAAATGAATTCAAAACATAAAGTCGACTTAGTAATTGTGGACTATTTACAACTTATGTCTTCGCACAAAAATTATGACAGTATGGTTAACCAAGTTACAGAAATCTCTAGAAGTTTAAAAGCTATCGCTAAGGAGTTCAATGTTCCAGTGATCGCACTATCACAACTTTCTCGTGCTGTGGAAACTCGTGGCGGCAAACCAAAACTTTCTGACCTTCGTGACTCTGGGTCAATCGAGCAAGATGCCGACGTGGTTATGTTTATTCACCGAGAGGATTACCAAAAGTCTGCGAGTGACCGCGACAATACAAGTATGGTAGATGCAGAAATCTTAATTGAAAAACATAGAAATGGTCCGACTGGTTATATCAAACTTCATTTTGATAAAGAGAAAAC